>DATAGL010000670.1:0-3321 GCA_036263755.1 Chitinophagaceae bacterium
GATTACGGCGATCCGATCGCTTCCACATCTACTTTCACATTTGAAAACGGGACACTGAACGACGGGAGCTGGAAGAATACGGAAAGGCCCTTTTTGACCGGGAGTCATATAAATTTTAATAAGGTGCAATAGATTTTTCCCTTTTCAAATAATCATTACCCATATAAAAAAGCTGCCGGTCAACCGGCAGCTTTTTTCTTTATCATAGTACCAGCATCACTTTGATGGATGAATGCCTTCGTAAGGCAGGCCTTCCAATCGCAATGCAAAATAGGCAAGCGATTCAATTGATCCTGCCGCCCGGAAGGAACCGGACAGGATTCAGCGGATCAGGACCATCGTCCCTTTGCGCATCAGCAATGGGCCTGTGGGCGTTTTCCGGTAGCGCACGATCCAGATAAAGGTTTCCGAAGCCTGCATTTTACCCTGTACCAAACCATTCCATCCGGAGTTGATATCCCGGGTGAAAAACACCCGCTCGCCCCAGCGGTTGTACAGCGTCAGTTCATAATTATAAAACGTTACGCCGGCGAAAAATGCAGGCCGGAAGGTGTCGTTTTTTCCGTCGCCGTTGGGCGTAAATGCATTCGGCAGGAACAGGTCGTCGGCACAGATGTCCACTTTCAGGAACAGGGCATCGGAAGCTTCCGAACAGGCATTGCGTACGGTCAGGGTATACGTGCCTTCCGTATTGGCCACGATGGACGATTCCCTGCTGCCGTTACTCCAGAGGTAATCCGTTGCGCCGGTAACCTGGGCCTTCAGTTCGATCGTATTGAAATTGCAGATGGACGTATCACGACCCAGACGAACGGTGGCCTCCGGGGGCTGTGTCAGGCGGATGCTGTCGGTGACGGAACAAACGCCGGTGGTGGCCTGTACCTGGTATAAGCCGCCCGTGGTCACCTGCAGTACCGGACCGGTAGCGCCATGGCTCCAGGTATACTGTTGCCCGCCGGTGATCGTAGCATCCAGTGTATAGGAATCTCCGAGGCAGAGCAGCCTGTCGGCCCCCAGCTCCAGTACCGGTCGGGGTACCAATGATATAGTGACCCGGCCGGTATCCCGGCAACCTTCGGCCGATGCCGCAATGGCCGTGTAGGTAGTATTTGTGGCAGGGCTGGCCCAGGGTTGCGCCGCCGTGCTGCTGCTCAGGCCCGTGGCCGGTTGCCACTGGTAGGTAACCCCGCCTGCAGCGGACAGCCGCACCGAGTCGCCCGCACAAAGCTGCTGGTCGGCCGATAAGGTAAGTACCGGCAGCGGATGAATCGTGAGCGTAGTTGTCACGGAATCGGAACACCCGGCGCTGTTGGTCACTTTTACCCGGTAAACGGTCGTTTGTCCGGGCAAGGCCAGCGGGTTTGCGGATTCCGGGTCGCTTAAACCCGCGGCCGGCGACCAGCGGTACTGCGTGCCCCCACCGGCCTGCAGGCGTACGATGCTGCCGGCACACACGGCTGTATCCCGGTTTACCGTAACCCGGGGCAGGTCATTCACAGTAACGACCACCTGCCCGGTTGCCCTGCAATTATTCCGTGTTACCGTAACCTGGTAGGTGGTTGTGGCTGCGGGAGCCGCTTTGGGCCGGTCGGAGCCGGCATTGTCCAGGCCAGCTGCTGGGGACCAGGCATAGGAATCCCCACCGGAAGCCGTCAGCTGAACCGAATCTTTACGGCAGATGGTGGCATTGCCGGACATCACGACCACCGGCAACGGTCGGACTACTATATCCGCGGCCCCGCCAAAGCCGGAAGTGCGTACACAACCGTTGGCGTCCGTAACTGAAAGCAGGGTGACGGTCACGTCCGATGCGGGTGCCGGAAGTAGCGGGAAAGAAGCAGGGGAAATCAGTCCTGTCCGGGAAAGTTCCGTCCCTCCTACGCGGTACCGGATGGTAAAGGGCCCTGTGCCCGCTGTTGCGGTAAACCGGACCGTGGCCGGGTCGCCTGCGCAGATGGTCTGGCCGGTGAGGGCACCCTGCGGAATGCCGGAAACAACCAGCTCAATGCCGGCAGAGGCAACGCGGCAGGACGGGGAACCGATATTGCTCCGCTCGGCCGTCAGCATCCGCAGCAGGTAGGTTCCGGTGGCAGGAGGCGTATAATTTATACTTATGCGGTCGGAATTCGCCAGGTCGGTCCAGCTGGTTCCGTTATCCGTACTTACCTGCCAACGGTAAGCCGGCTGGGCATAATCGTTGGCGGTAACGCTGCCATATAGGGTTTGGGCTGCCACTCCGCAGATTGTTTTTTTCGTTACCACCTGCCCGCCCGAAAATGAAGCAGCAGCTTTCGCACCGCAGGGGCGGAAGGTGATATCATCCAGGGCCAGGTCATTGCCCGGAAGGGAGGCGCCGCCCGGGTTGGAATTGATGATCTTAAGTCCTACAGTGCCTATCCCGGCCGGTGTGGTAAAGAAGGCGCCGTATTGTTTCCAGGTCATCGACCTGCTTTGCTCTATAGGACCGGTGGCTACGGAAGCGATCAGGGTGCCGTCGGGCCGTTCAATCCGGAATGTAAGGTCGGGCTTCTGGCCGTTGAGCCGGTTCAGGTCCAGAACATTGGCGATCCAGGCAGCGAATTCGTATTTAGTATTGCCGCAAAGGCCGGTAACCGTTTGCTGGTAGAATACGCCGGGTGTTTCGCTGGAATTGAAAAAGGCAAGGTAGCCGTCCTGGTCCCCGGGCGTATGGTCCGGTGCCCCTTCGAACCAGGCGGGATTGGCCGGCACATTGTTGCTGATGGTGTATTTGCCGTCGTGGGGGGTCGGGGTGGCGGGGTTGCCGGAGGAAGCGAGGAATTCATAGGTAGTGGAAGCGCCCGGTACCACTGTTTGCAAATTGCCTGCAGGACCGCTGCCCGACCCGAAAGTGATATTGACCACGGGATCGCCGAGCGATCCCGTGCAGAGCGTACAGTTGTTTACTTCAACGGTTGCCGAAACCGGGGCTACCGTATTGGCGCAGCCGGCTGCGTCCACGATGCCCAGCAAGGTATAGGTGGTCGTAGCAGCCGGATCCACCGGAAGCGTAAAAGCCTGGCCGCTGGTCACATCCGGTACGTCAAAGGTGGAATTGCCATCGCTCAGCGAAAGTGTATAGGGTCCGGTACCCGCATTGGTGGTGAACACCAGCGTTCCTTTGCCCCCGCTGCAAGCTTTATTGCCGGTTAAGGTGCCGGTCAGTACGGGGCAGCAGTTTTCGCCGCCCAAAGTATTGCAGGCGGGGTTAGTGGCACCGGTGGATGCGTTTCCGGTCAGTATGCCGTCCCAACGCGGGTCGCCCTGTTTGTTTTCCAGGCCATTGAACACGTAATAAGCCAG
>DATAGL010000671.1:0-2194 GCA_036263755.1 Chitinophagaceae bacterium
TGATGGAGGGCTTGTACCGGGTCACCAGGTCCTTGAACTGCGGGTGCATATGCTCCGAAACATAGCGTTTGCGGTCCTGCAGCCACAAGGGGTTGAACCATTCATAAAGCGAATAGTAATAGCCCATTTTCAATCCGGCTGCACGTACGGCATCGGTCAGGTCGCCCAGCAGGTCGCGCTTCGGGGTGCCGGTAACGGCGTTCCAGGGACGTCCCCAGCTGCGGTCGGCCTCGGCGCTGTTCCAGAGGCAATAGCCTTCGTGGTGTTTCGAGGTGAGTACAACGTAGCGGGCGCCGGACCGGCGGAACACTTCTGCCCATTGCTTCGGGTCGTACATCTCCGCCCGGAAAGAAGGTTCAAACTGCTCGTAGGGAGCGCCGCCATAGTTCTTCCGGTGAAAGGAATCAAACTGCTTCTGGCCTTCCTGGATGCGTTTCCAGTACCATTCGGAATAGCTGTAGCCGCTGTTGGGGATCACCGGTGCATAAGCAGGAACGGCATACACGCCCCAGTGAATGAAGATGCCGAATTTGTCCTGGTGGAACCAGCCGGGAATGGGGCGGGTGTTCAGGGAATTCCAGTCGGCCGTGTAGCGCTGGGCTGCGGCCGGCGCAGAGCAAAGCAGCAGGAGCAGGTAAAGCAATCGGTTCATGGATTCAGTATTCCTTTCAAGTTAAGGCAATACGCGCAAACAGGATCCTCCGGACGGCCCCCGGATGATTCCGCAAAAAGAAAAGCCAACAGGGTTTATAGACAAACTTGTCTGTTTTTAGCATTCTTCCTATCTTCCCGGTATGAAGGAAGGCAACGGACCCCGGCACCGCTTACTCGAAACGGCTTCGAAGCTGTTTTACGAGCAGGGCTATTCGGCTACCGGCATCAACCAGATCCTGGAAGAGGCCGGGGTGGCCAAAGCCAGCCTGTACCAGCACTTCGGGTCAAAGGAGGAACTGGGGCTGGCTTACCTGCAGGCGCAGCGCGAAAGCTGGTTTGCCGCGCTTGAAGCCTTTGCCGGCAGGCACGAAACCCCTGCGGAGCAGGTGCTGGCCTGCTTTGATTTCCTGGAGAAAGGCCTTCAGGCGCATGCCTTCCGGGGCTGCCGGTTCATCAACATCCTGAACCAGATTCCCGAAGATGAACTGCGGCTGCGGGGTGAAGTGGTGGCTCATAAAACAAAGCTGCATGCCTTTATCAAAAAGCGCGTGCTAGCCGCCCGGAAAGGTGATGGGCAGGCGGCGGATACAGCCAATACGGTGTACCTGCTGTTTGAAGGAGCGGCCGTGGAAGCCCGGATCTTCCGGCAGTCCTGGCCGGTGAAAGCGGCCCGCCGTGCCGCAGCGGCCTTGCTGGGCTGATTTTTTTTGCCCTTTTTATAGACAAGTTTGTCTACATCAAAACCAATGATATGAACCGAAAAACAGAATGGGTCCGCATGTTTCAGTACGAAGCCTGGGCCAATAATCTTACGCTGGAAAGCATCCGCACCGCGCAGGGTGCTGAGCACCGCACGCTGCAGATCTTCTCCCACGTGTTGTCGGCTCCCCTGATCTGGCTCGACCGGCTCGAAAACCGCCCGCCCTCCACGGAGCTTTGGGCCGCCCGCACGGTGGAGGAATGCGCCGCAGCCATACAGGCCGGAACCGAAGGATGGACCCGGTTCATTGAAAACAGCCAGGATGCATTCTGGGACGAGTACTTTACTTTTTCGCTGTTCGGCCAGCCGAAGCGCATCCTGCTCGCCGATGTGCCCGTGCACCTGTTCCATCATGCCTCCTATCACCGCGGGCAGATCATCCTGCAGCTGAAAGGAAAGCTGCCCGAATTACCGCTGACCACCTACATCGCCTACGCGGCGGCCGATTGAGAAAAGGTCAGCCGGTCGCAGTACAAGGACATTTCTAAAGTTGATTCAAGACCAAGGCTCCTATTCACCTATCCCTCCCATTCCCCTAAGTATTCACCCATTCACCCATTGACCCATTCACTTCAAATATTTGAACACCTGCTCCCGGTAGGCAGCCAGGTCTTTTTCGGTGGAGAGCTCATCGAATTTATCGGTGCGGCCATCGGCATGACGGCGGACGAGGATCACCTTTTCCCCTCCGATGATGGTGCGCTCGGCCCGGGAAAAAATCCGGCCCAGTGCGTCGGTATTGCCGATGGTTTGCAGCTCTTCGATTTCCGTAACATTAAT
>DATAGL010000672.1:0-1862 GCA_036263755.1 Chitinophagaceae bacterium
CCCAAGCCCAACAACTTCTTCGGACTGCTGCTGCTGACGGCCGCCGGCCTGATGGGCGTGTTCACCGCGCAGGATGCGCTGCTGTTCTACTTCTTCTGGGAACTGGCCCTGATCCCGGTATACTTTCTCTGCTCCGGCTGGGGCGGCGAACGCCGGATCCCGGTTACCTTCAAGTTCTTTATCTACACGTTCACCGCTTCCGTGCTGATGCTGGTGGGCCTGCTGTACCTCTATTTCAAAACACCGGATCATTCCTTCGCCCTCAGTTCGTTTTATGCGCTGGAGCTGCCCACAAGCCAGCAGTCGCTGGCCTTCTGGCTCCTGTTCCTGGCCTTCGCGGTGAAGATGCCCGTGTTCCCCTTCCATACCTGGCAGCCGGATACCTACGAGCAGTCACCTACCGCGGTAACGATGGTGCTTTCGGGCATCATGGTGAAGATGGGCGTGTTCGGCGTGATCCGCTGGGTACTGCCGGTAGTGCCGGTGGCCGCCTATGCCTGGGGCGACCTGGTGATGACCCTGGCCGTGATCGGCATCCTGTATGCCTCCATCATTGCCATCCAGCAGAACGACCTAAAGCGCCTGATCGCCTATTCCTCCATCGCCCACATCGGGCTGATGGCCGCCGCCATCTTTGCCGAAAGCAAAAGCGGCATGCAGGGCGTAATGATGCAGATGTTCAACCACGGCATCAACATTATCGGCCTCTGGATCGTGGTGGAGCTGATCGAGCAGAAGTTCGGCACCCGCAAGCTGTCGGAGCTGGGCGGCATCGCGCAGAAAGCCCCGGTACTGACCATCCTGCTGGTGATCATCGCCTTTGCCAATATTTCGCTGCCCCTGACCAATGCCTTCGTGGGTGAGTTCCTTATGTTCAACGGCATCTTCGGATCCATTGCCACGAAGTACAATTTCGTGTTCGCGGCCCTGGCGGGCCTGAGCATCATCCTGGCCGCCGTGTATACGCTGAACATGATCCAGAAGATCTTTTACGGCACCACCAATACCCTGACCGAGCCGGCCACCGACATCCGCGGCAACGAGCAGCTGGCCCTGGCCATCGTGGTAGGGGTGATCCTCGTATTCGGTATCTACCCGCAGCCCCTGCTAGACCTGACGGAAGGAGTATCCGACACCATCCTGCGGGAAGCCTCTGTTCTAAACCTGTTGAATAAGTAACTATGAACGCAATTCTTATATCGGCCGTCAGCGGCGTAGTGATGATGTTCAGCGGCATCCTGCTGAAAGACAACCGGTCCATCCGTGTGCTGGCCCATGTGCTGCTGCTGTTGCTGCTGGCCGGCAACATCCTGGAGCTGCGCGGCATTTCGCTGCTCGATGTCCAGCTGAACGGCATGCTGGAATTCGACCGGTTTGCCCTGCTGGCCACCTTTCTGTCCACCGCCTGCACCCTGGCGTTTTTCCTGCTTTCGTCGCGCGACATGGAAAAGGTGGGGCTGAACTATTCCGATTATTTCGCCCTTATTTTCTTTATCCTTTGCGGCATTGCCCTTTCGGTGTCTTTCCGCTCGCTGCTGATCCTCTTCCTCGGCATCGAGATCATCTCCATCCCGCTTTATATTCTTTCGGGTGCCGACAAGCGGAACCTGAAAAGCAACGAGGCCTCGCTCAAGTATTTCCTGATGGGCTCTTTTTCCACGGGCCTGATGCTGATGGGTATTGCGCTTGTGTACGGGGCCACGGGCACCTTCCTGACAGGTAAGATGCAGCTGGCGGATGCCGGCGCCCAGATGCCCGTGCTGATGATGACCGGACTGATGCTGCTGCTGTTTGCCCTGTCCTTCAAGGTTTCGGCGGCGCCGTTTCATTTCTGGACGCCCGATGTTTACGACGGCGCCCCT
>DATAGL010000673.1:0-9230 GCA_036263755.1 Chitinophagaceae bacterium
CATTACGCAGGCCCCACCACCTGGTACCACGACCTGGTCGTTGACGATGAGAGCACGATTTACGTCGGCGACATCCTGGGGAACACGCTTCAGAAGTTCCGGAAAAGCCGCTGACGGAAAACCGTGCGCACCGGGCAGAAAGGAGTAAGTGCCCTTCGCAGGTCCTGACGGGCCTTACAGGAACCAACTCACCCGTTCTTCCCGGTAAATAGCGCAAGATGAACCAGCCTGTATACTTTTCATGCGAAGGTTGCAAGCGCCTGTCCCCGGCAAATAGCTCTGCGTGCAGTGCAATTTCTCCCAAAAGACAAACAGGCTTGAACGTCCGGGTGCTGTTGCTGCAAAGGGCATCCGGGTAAACCATTTTCCTGCTTTATTGTTTTAGGCTGTTGCGGTAAATGAAGTATTTTCCCTATTTATACATATGACCAACGATACGGCACTGCCTTCCAAAGCATTTTCCATAGACAACAACCTGACGAGCCTCTTTCTGCAGTTCCCGGCCATGGTGGCCATCTTTGAAGGACCCGCGCTGCGTTGCACCTATGCCAACCCGTTGTTCCTGAAACTCTACCCCGGCAGGGAGATGGTTGGAAAAACCGCCCGGGAAATCGTACCCGAACTGGAAGGAAAGGGCTATTTCGAGATGATGGAAGAAGTGTACCGGACCGGAAAACCCGCTTACGGATATGCCGATCCGGCCACTGCCGACTGGAACCATACCGGCGAGCCGGCTACCAAATACTTCAATTTTGTTTATTCACCTTACCAGGTGGAAGGTGTGCCCATCGGCCTGATTGCCTTCGGCCTGGAGGTGACCGACCACGTTCGGGCACAAAAGGAAGCCGAGCAACGGCAAACGTTTATCGACACGATCTCCAGGGCAGCCTCTACCGGGCTCTGGGTTTGCGGGCCCACTATTGAATGCATTTTCGTGAATGAAACGTGGATCCGATGGACAGGCAGGCCGCTGGAATTCCACCTCGGCTCCGGGTGGGGGAACAACCTGCTGGAAGAAGACAGGGAAGCGGCCTACCGGGCTTTTGAACACAGTTACGAAACCAAACAGCCCTATCACCACGAATACCGGATCCGGTCTGCCGATGGTACCGTCAAATGGTGCCGCTCTTCGGGAGGACCCTGGTACCATCCCGACGGCGCCTTCGGAGGATTTGCCGGTTCGGTGATCGACATCACGGACAGAAAGCAGGAAGAAAAGCGCATTCAGTCCATGGTGGAAGCCCTGCCGCTGATGGCCTGGACAGCAAAGCCGGATGGCTCGCTGGATTACTTCAACCGGCGCTGGTACGAATATACCGGCCAGGCACCCGAGGAAGCAGCGGGCAATGGCTGGGCCAGCACCATGCCCCCCGATACGGAGGAGGCCGTCTTTGCCAAATGGAAATACTCCCTCGAGCACAAAGTGCCCTACGAAGTGGAATGCAAATACCGCAGGCACGACGGCGAATACCGCTGGCACATTGCCCGGGCCGAACCCATTAAAAATGACGCGGGCGAAGTGCTGTACTGGCTGGGCACCTCCACCGATATTCACGACCAGAAGAGCCTGACCGATCACCTGGAACGCAAGGTCCAGGAGCGCACCAATGACCTGATCAGCGCCAACCTGGCCCTGCTCCGGTCGAACGAAGAACTGGAACGGTTTGCCTCCGTGGCCTCCCATGACCTCAAAGAGCCGTTGCGGAAAATACAGGTCTTCAGCGACCTGCTCCAGCAGGCGCCCTCCCGGCAGCCGGAAGCAACGATCAAGAAGATCCGGGAGGCTTCCAACCGGATGATGGCCCTGATCGACGACCTGCTGGAGTTTTCCAGCCTGAACCGTTCCCAGGCAAAAGAGGAAGCGGTCGACCTGAACCAGGTCTTAACCGAGATCCGGCAGGA
The DNA here is from genome assembly GCA_036263755.1 of Chitinophagaceae bacterium. Lineage (GTDB taxonomy): Bacteria > Bacteroidota > Bacteroidia > Chitinophagales > Chitinophagaceae > Flavisolibacter. Next base: position 1,903 of record DATAGL010000673.1, read on the forward strand.
CCTGGAACTGGCCCTGGAAGAAAAGGATGCTGTTATTGAAAGCGACCCGCTGCCAACGGTTACCGGGGTGCCTTACCAGCTCAGCCAGTTGTTCAGCAACCTGATTGGAAATGCGCTGAAATACAGCAAAACGAATGAAGCGCCCCGCATCCGGATCACCTGCCGGCAGGCCACGCCGCAGGAAGTGGCGGCCATTCCTGCATTGGACAGCCGGAAAAACTTTCACCTTATCCGTTTTGAGGATAACGGTATCGGCTTCAGGCCGGAGGAAGCGGAGCGCATCTTTACCATTTTCCAGCGCCTCCACTCGAAAGATACGTATGCGGGAACGGGTGTCGGTCTTGCCGTGTGCCGGAAGGTGGCGCAAAACCATGCGGGCGATATATACGCTTCCGGCCAGCCGGGCAAGGGAGCCTCCTTCAGTGTATTGCTTCCGGTTTGATGCCGTGAAAACAGGTGATCCATCCACCCTGCGCCAGGGTCATGGGGCAGGAAGCTTTACATGCGGAAACGGTACTTCACCTTCACCCCGCTCAGAACAGAAAGGGAACGAAGACCGGCGAAAGTCGTCCTGATGCGCACCGTTCCTTGCTTGCATTTATTACCGAACCAGTTCGTCCATAGTCCAGCATTCATGAACAGGTATCGACCGGATATATTGAGGAAAGAGGGCACATCCGGCTGACCTTAGACGCAAAAGAACGTTCCCTGCTGAAAACCATTTCCGGAACGGGCATCCCCTGCCCCGAGCACCGCTTTCGGAACCGGGAACGCTGCCTGCAACCGGAATGCATTGCCTGCCTGTTGAATTTTTAAGCTGCATGCTACCGGTCAGTTTGAACAATCTTTCGGGGTTCGATATCGGGAACCTGATGGCTCAGGGCAGAGCGGCAATCTTCCTGAGAGGCAATGTGTATCTGGCTAGCGCTGAATGCATTAGTATATTATGTAACTTTCCGATTCACCCTCGTGTGTTTATGGAGTTCCCCTCAGCCTACGATCCTTCCGCCATCGGCCAAGCCCTGTCCGAGCAGCATAACCATAAGAAACTGCGCAGTCTTTTTATGCAGGCACCGGCTGCCATTGCCTTGCTGGAAGGCCCGCAGCACATCTATACTTTTGCCAACCCGCTTTATCAGAAAATCTTCAACCGCACCGAAGAGCAGCTCATCGGCAAAACTCCGAAACAGGTTTTCCCGGAAGTGGAAGGTCAGGGCATCTATGAACTGTTTGAAAAGGTATACCATACCCAGGAACCATTCATGGCAGCGGAATTCCCGGCAACGTTCCAGGATGGAGGCGCCCTCAAAACCGGTTATTACAACTTTGCGATTCAACCCATCCGTAATGAATCGGGGAATGCGACCGATCTGATGGTGCATGTGTACGAGGTGACGGGCCAGGTGGAGGCCCGCAAAAAAACGGAAGAAAGCGAAGCGCGGTACCGCAGCCTGTTCAACAACCTGGACGAAGGCTTTTGTGTCATCGAGATCCTGCTGGATGCCGCGGGCCAACCGGCAGATTATCTTTTCCTGGAAGTGAACGACGTATTCGAGGCGCAGACCGGGTTGAAAAATGCCCCCGGCAAAACAGCGCGCGCACTGGTCCCCGGACTGGAAGAACACTGGATTCAGATCTATGGGAATGTGGCGCTTACCGGTGAGCCGGCAAAGCTGACCGAGGGCTCCGAAGCCATGGGCCGCTGGTTTGAGATCAATGCCTTCCGGTTCGGGGACCGGGAAAGCAGGAGGGTCGCCATTCTTTTCAGGGATGTAACGGAGAAAAGAACCGCCGAGCGGGTGTTACAGGAAAACAAGGAATTGCTGCAAACCGTTTTTGACGCCTCGCCCAACTCCCTTACGGTTTATGAGCCGGTTCACGATGCCCAAGGGAACATAGAAGACTTCCGGTTCATAATGGCCAACGAGTTTACCGTGCGCACGACCGGAAGGACCGACCTGCCCGGCAAGCGGTATGCGGAAACGTTTCCGAATGTAAAGGAGAGCGGTGTGCTGGAAGCCTTCATAAAAGTGGCAGCGACCGGAGTACCCGCTGATTTTGAAAAGTGGTACGGGGGAGAAGGCCTGCGGCACTGGTTCCGGTTTATTGTGAACAAGGTCGGAAACCTGCTCGTGGTAACAACTGAAGATATTACCACACGGAAAAGATCGGAAGAAGGTCTTCGCGAAAGCGAGCAGTATTTCCGGCAGCTGGCCGACACGGTGCCGGCCATTATCTGGCTTACCCGTCCGGATGGCTCCTGCATTTATCTCAACCGAAACTGGTACGAGTACACCGGCCAGACGGTGGGTGAAGCGGAAGGCTTTGGCTGGCTGCAGGCCACGCATCCGGACGATGCGGCGGAAGCCGGGCGCCTTTTTCTGGAAGCAACGGAAAAGCAGGCCCCTTACTACATACTGTACCGCCTGCGGCACCGAAGCGGCGAATACCGCTGGGCCATTGACAGCGGACGCCCGAAATTCAGTGAGGACGGCACTTTTGAAGGCATGATCGGTACGGTCATCGATGTACATGAACAGAAGCTGGCAGAGGATAAAATAAGGGAAAGCGAAATGCGGTTCCGTTCGATGGCCGATGCCTCACCGGTAATGATCTGGACGCTCGATGAAAACGGCAATTCCACGTATTACAACAACATGGCCCGCGAATTTACCGGGCACAGTGAAAATGAACTGAAAGAGGGTAAAAGCTGGCAGGTGGCCATCCATCCTGATGATATTGAATTTGCGGCAAGTGTGGTGCGCAATGCCGTTGCCCACCGGATCCCTTACCAGATGGAGTGCCGCATGCAGCGTGCCGACGGCGAATGGCGCTGGGTCCTTTCCCATGGCACACCGCGTTTCGGCAGCGAAGGCCAATACTTCGGTTTCGTGGGTTCTTCCATCGACATCACGGAACGTAAAATAGCCGAGTCCGGCCTGGCACAGAGCGAAAGCCGGTTCCGCAGCATTTTTCAAACCGCGGGCGTATCCATCTGGGAAGAAGACTTTTCAGCGGTAAAAGAAGCACTGGACGGATTGAAAGCGGAGGGGGTGACCGATTTCAGAAGCTACCTGGCGCACCACCCGGAATTCGTAGAGCGGTGTATGGGACTGGTACGGGTAACGGATGTCAACGATGCCACCCTGGAGATGCTGGAAGCGGAGCACAAAGAACAGATCGTTCTGTCTGAAGTGTTTTTGCCGGAAACAATGCCTGTTTTTGTGGGCGAGCTGATAGCCCTGGCGGAAGGTCAAATCAGCTTTGAGTCCGAATGCCGGATCAAAACGCTGAAGGGCAACCTGCTGTATGTGCTCTTTACGATGAAGCTCGCCGGCTCAGGCGATTCGTACAACAGGGTGCTTTTTACGCTGCTGGACATAACGGAACGCAAGGCAGCCGAAGAAAAAGTAAGAGCCAGCGAAGAACGGTTCCGCGTCCTGGCAGAAGCGTTCCCCCACCTGGCGTGGACAGCCTCACCGGAAGGCAAAGGCACCTATTTCAACCGTCGCTGGTACGAATACACAGGCCTTTTGGAGGAAGAGGCGCTCCGGGACGATGGAAGAAGAACGCTGCACCCCGATGACTGGCAACGGGCTGCCGGGCTATGGCAACAGCATTTGCAAAGCGGTGAACCGGTGGAAACCGAACTGCGGTACCGCGAAGGATCCACCGGGCTGTTTCGCTGGTTTTTAATCAAGGTCGTTCCGGTAAAGAATGAAAACGGGCAGATCCTGATGTGGATCGGCACCTGCACCGATATCCACGAACAAAAAAGGACGCTGGAAAGCCTCGAAAGCCTGGTTTCGGAGCGAACGAAGGAACTGCAGCGCTCCAACGACGACCTCCAGCAATTTGCACACGTGGCCTCCCATGATCTGAAAGAGCCGGTCCGGAAAATAAAAACGTTTACCGGTCGCCTGGAAGAACATTTTGAAGGTACCCTGGATGCAACGGCCGCCCGGTATTTTGAAAAGATCCATGTGGCCACCGACCGCATGTTCACGATGATCGAAGGTGTGCTGGCGTATTCCACGATCAATGCGTCCAGTCAAACGCCGCAGCCGGTAGACCTGAACGAGGTCATGAAAAACATTGAAACGGACCTGGAAGTGGTGATCCAGCGGACGGGCACCCAAATACACTACAGCCGGTTACCGGTAATTGAAGGCGCTTCGGTACTTCTTTACCAGCTTTTCTACAACCTCGTGAACAACTCGATCAAGTTTGCAAAAGCGGATACGCCTCCCCGGATCCTTATTTCAGCCGAAACGGCAACCGATGACGGGGTGCAATGGGCGAAGCTGACCTTATCCGACAACGGGATCGGGTTTGAAGCGGCACAGGCTACCGCCATTTTTGACACCTTCACCCGCCTCAATTCCAAGGATAAATACGAGGGAACCGGGCTGGGTCTGGCCCTCTGCAAAAAAATCGTGGAGCGGCACAACGGTTCCATTTCCGCTACGGGAGCTTTGGGAACAGGAGCAGCGTTTACCATTCAGCTCCCCATCCATCAGAACAAACGGAGCATTTAGAGGAAAACGAAAACATTTTTTACAGACCGATGCCGGCAGCGTTCGTACCGAAATGTTCCCGAAGCCCGCTCCGTCCCTTTATCTTTGCGGGCATCTACACCGACCATGTTGCATTTTATTCCTTTACGGGTAGCGGTCTTCGGCACCCTGTTTATTCTTGCCGCCACCATTGTTTTCCACCTGTTGGTTGTGGCAGGTATCATTCCGTTTGAAATCGTTTGGGGCGGAAACCTGGAGAGCAGGGCGCAGCGGTACGCCATGGAGACCGTGTCCATAGCCCTGAACGTCCTCATGCTGCTGGTGATCCTCATTTATGCCCGGATCGTTCCCTGGAACGGGAACCGCAAAATAATATCGGGCGCCCTATGGTTGATGGCCGCTTTGTTCCTGCTGAATACCCTGGGCAACCTGATGGCAAAAAATGCTCTGGAAACCTACCTCTTCACACCCATCACGCTGATCCTGTCCCTGTTTTGTTTGCGGATAGCCTCTTTTGGATACAATCAAAAGCAGACGTTATAACTTCACCATGTACCGGCAACGCTAGCCGCAACGGGCAATGCGCATAAGAATGCGCTTCCTTGCGCTAGCAGGCCCGGTGGAACCTGCCCAATGACCGCCGGATCGCGGACCGTTTGTTCCGCTTTGGTGCAACCCTTGTAACAAAAACGTACGCTATTGTATCAAAAACGCACACCCCGCATCCATCGGACTTCTTCAAAATATTGATTTTCATAAGCAAAAACAGGCTGGCATTTTATTGGTGGCTTTATGCCCAATCCCCTCTTCTTTATGTTCCGGAATTATTTCAAAACCGCTTACCGAAGCCTGAGCCGTAACAGGAATTATGCTGTGATCAACATAGCCGGTTTAGCGATCGGGATAGCGGTGTGCATCATGATCTACCTCGTGATCCAGTTTCATACAAGCTTTGATACCTTCCACGCCCGGAAAGACCGCACCTACCGGGTGCTGACCGAATACCCTTCCGCGGTTGCCGCCAATGGCGCTTACGGGAAAAGCGTTCCTTTTCCTCTTCCTGCCGGACTGCGAACGGCCTTTCCGCAAATAGAGCAGGTAGCTACCATCTATGCCAGCCAAAATGATGAGTTACAGGTACTGGATAACAACGGAACGCCCGTGAAGAAGTTCAAGGAACAGAGCGGTGTATTTTATACAGAGCCCTCCTTCTTCCGGATATTCGATTTCCCGCTGCTGGCCGGCTCCTATGCCTCGCTGAACGATCCGAACAATGTATTGCTGACCAAAGAGATTGCCGAAACCTATTTCGGCGACTGGAAAACAGCCATCGGGAAGACCATTAAACTGACGGGAACGTACCGCATCGGTGCAGGGCTGTTCAGTTCCCCGCCGGTACTGCTGAAGGTTACCGGCATTCTGGCCACCGTACCCCCGAATACCGACTTTCAGCTGAAACTGGTGGTTGCTTACGGAACCGATTTTACCGGAGATAAAACCTACGGGTTCGCCCAACCGGACTGGAACGGAACCGCCCCTGACCTGGGCTGTTATGTTTTGCTTCCACCCCACCTTTCCGCGGACGCCTTCAACGAGCAGCTGCGGGCCTATTCCAGGAAAGTACTGCCTCCGGGCAACCGGAACAGTCATGTTGTACAGCCCCTGAGCGCGGTGCATTACGATACGCAAACCGGCAACTTCAGCCACCAAACCATCAGCCGCGAACTGCTGCAGGTATTGTGGCTCGTGGCCGCTTTCATCCTCCTGATTGCCTGCGTCAACTTCATCAACCTGTCCACGGCACAGGCGGTTCACCGGGCCAGGGAAGTGGGCGTGCGCAAAGTCCTGGGAAGCAATAAATGGCAACTGCAGACCCAGTTCATCGTAGAAACCCTGCTGATCGTTGTCAGTGCCGTAGGTCTGGCCGCAGGCATCACCTTTTTCCTGTTGCCTTCTGTAAATAAGCTATTGGAGCTTTCGCTTTCCTTCCACCTGTTCAGCGATCCTTCCCTGCTTGTATTTCTTTTAGCGGTCACCCTTGCCGTAACGGCGCTTGCCGGCTTTTACCCTTCGATCGTTTTGGCGCGGTTCAACCCGGTAACGGCTTTTAAAAGTCAGAGCACCGCAAATACAGCAAGGGGGATTTCGTTGAGAAGGGGGCTGGTAGTATTTCAGTTCATTATTGCGCAGGCCCTGATCATCGGAACGCTGGTCATTGTACAGCAAATGAATTATTTCATGGACCGCCCCGTAGGCTTCGATAAAGAGGCCATGGTCACGATCCCTTACCGGGTGGACCGGACGGGCGGCAGGCATGCGGAGTATTTGCGGCAGCAGTTGTCAGCCGTGAAGGGGGTGCAGTCCGTAAGCTTTAGTTCCCACACCCCCATTGAAGAGGAAAACGATATGTGGACCCGGGCCGGATTCGACGATGCCCGGAAGGGTGCGCAGGTGCAGGCCATTACCAAATTCGTCGACCACCAATACGTACCGGCTTATAAGCTGCAAATAGTAGCCGGAAGAAACGTGCAGCCCTCCGACCTGACCCGCGAATTCCTGGTCAACGAGTCGTTTGTAAAAAGCTTGGGATTTCAAAATCCGGAAGACATACTGAACAAGGAAATCAGCATATGGGATGGGGTCATAAAATGTCCGGTTGTGGGCGTGGTGAAAGACTTCCATAACCGGTCCCTCCGGCAGGGCGTGGCCCCGTTGCTGATGACCACCAACATTACGATGTACCGGCAGGCTACCCTGAAACTGGCGACGGCCAACATGGCTTCCACCATACAATCCATAGAAAACGTATGG
>DATAGL010000674.1:0-1952 GCA_036263755.1 Chitinophagaceae bacterium
TACCGGTCGAAATAATGGGGGCTCAGCAGGTGTACGTCCTTGTGGTGCAATTCATAGTCGAGGTGGCGGGTGGCGCCGGCCGCCATGCCCGAATAGTCAAAGGAGGTGGTCTTCGAGTCATCGAAGAAAATATAATCCTCCCGCGAGCTGTTGGTGGTGGTATTGGATACTTTCTGCTTTTTGCCTTCACCGAACCGGGTATAGGCCTCCCAATCCTTCAGCTCCGAAAAGCTGCTGTGGTAGATCTGCCCGCGGCTCATCATCTTGGCCGCCTTGTCGGTGTCCAGCAACAGGTCTTCTTCATAGCGGTTTGCTGCGACCAGCTGGCCGTCCTGCAGCCGGATCTGAACCTCGCGGGCTACGTTGGTGTAAATGGCTTCATCGCCCGGGAAGTTCTTTTTCCAGTCCTGGGCGTATCCTGCGGATGCCAGCAGCAGGGCTACTGCTGCCGGTAAAATACGGGTGCGGATCATTTGCTTACATTGATTAGGGTTCCTTGGTAATATTGCCTGCGGTCGGTTACTTTCCCGGTAGCGTCGTAGCGGACCACCCAGCCGTTGAATAAGCCGTTTTCGGCATGGCCTTCTTCCATCAGCTTGCCGTTCTCATGGTATTCCTTGTAGTCGCCGTCCAGGTTGTTCCAGTAATACCGGTAGTCATGTTTCAGCTGGCCGTTGGGATACCAGGCCCGCAGCTGACCGTTGGTATAGCTGTGGTCATCCTTCATTTCGTACATCGGCTTTCCGTTGGGATGAAACAGGCGGAAATAACCGTTGACCTTTCCTTCGACATATTCGATTTCCGCTGATTTCTGACCATTGGCGAAATAAGCCTGCACCTTACCGCTGCCGCCGGGCAGGGCAATGACCGGAACGGGCTTGCCGTCTTTGCCGGGATAGCTGTAGCCGGTCAGCTCGTCGAATGTATAATAGAGGATATAGGACAGCTGTCCGTCTTCGGCATAATTCCGGATTTCCCCGTGGTTCTCATCATCCCGCTTTTCGGTTTCTTTTTCCGGCTTTCCGTTGGGGTAGTAAAACTTCACGGTTCCGGTGATGTCGCCGTTCACATAAGGTTCCTCTTTCCAGAGCTGTCCGGCTTCATTGAAATACTTCCAGGTGCCGGAGCGCTTGCCCATGACATAGCGGCCCGTGGTCTGGGTCTTGCCGCCGTAGTAGTATTCGGTGTAGGCACCGTCGAGCAGGCCCATGTTGTACACGCGCTCGTTTTTCCGGGACCCATCAAAGTAGTAGGAGATAAAAGTGCCGTGGTACTCGCCCTTCACGTAGTCGCCTTCATACCGGGTTTTGCCGTTCGGGTGAACCATGCGGTAGCGGCCATTTCCGTTGGTAAACGAAACGGAGTGGATGCGCCTGCCGGTGGTATCGTACTGGTAGAGCTCTTTCAGCCAGCCCGACTGGTACACTTCTTCATAATCCAGCTTGCCGTTGCCGTGGTATACTTCGTAGTAGCCGTGCAGTACTTCATCCTGGTAGAAATAGCGCGACTGGATGAGTCCGCGCTCGCTGTAGGTGGTCCAGCTGTCGTTTTCCTCATCGTCCAGGTGCCAGCCTTCCATTTTCAGTTGCCCGTTGGCATGGTAATAGCGGGCATACCCGTTCTTCTGGCCTTCCTTCATCTGGATTTCGTATTCCTTCTGGCCGCCGGGATAGAAGCCAATGGTCCAGCCGTTCAGTTGTCCTTCCTTGTATTCGTTCGTTTCCTTTACGGTCCCGTCGTTATAGAAATAGGTCTTCACCTTCTGGATGCGGTCGTCCTCATCGTAGAAAGTTTGTACGGCGCGGAAACCGCTGGCATTATACACATTCAGCTCGAAGTCGCCTTTTTTGCGCTGCGCGGCGCTGATCTCTTTGCCGGTCTTGTCGAAATAACGGGCGGATCTGAGCTTGTCTTTTTCGAATACGAGGGTGGAGTACAGTTTTCCGTCGTTG
>DATAGL010000675.1:0-1601 GCA_036263755.1 Chitinophagaceae bacterium
CAACCAGTCAACCGATCAACTTTTTAAAAGCCCAACCTAAGCCGTAAATCGAACCTTTGCCCTAATTTTGGCGGCATGACCATCCATAAAGAAGGCTACAAGATCATTGCGGTAAGTACCATTGCCTTCGCCGTGATCAACCTGTTATCATTTTACCTGCTGAGCTACGACTATCCCTGGCTGAGCTGGCTGATTCTGATCGGTACCTTCGCCCTGCTGATCTTTATCTTTTCCTTTTTCCGCATTCCCCGCCGCGCCCATACCTCCGGTGAAGACGTGATCGTGGCACCGGCCGACGGTACGGTGGTGACCATCGAGGAAGTGGAAGCCGACGAATATTTCAAAGACCGCCGCCTGCAGGTGTCCATCTTCATGAGCCCGCTGAACGTGCACGTCAACCGCAACCCCGTTACCGGCTCCGTTATATACAGCCAATACCACCCGGGCAAATACCTCGTGGCCTGGCACCCGAAGTCTTCCACCGAAAACGAGCGCCATTCCGTGGTGTACCAGGTGCACGGCAAGGAGATGCTGGTGAAGCAGATCGCCGGGGCCCTCGCCAAGCGGATCGTCAACTACCTGAAGCCGGGCATGGAAGTGATGCAGGGCGGAGAAATGGGCTTCATCAAGTTCGGCTCGCGCGTCGACCTGCTCCTGCCCCTGGGAACCGAAGTGGAAGTAAAGCTGAACCAGAAAGTAAAGGGAGGCGTCACAATCTTGGGACGCTGGTAACAGGAACGCCTTAGGTAAGTACAAACAACAGTAAGCAAGCTGCCGCACTGCAGGATACTTCGGCTGCCGCGCTCCTTTCCATGTCCTTCCTGGCGAAGGCCATCTTACAGAAATGTTTTCAGTTCTTTCAGGGCTGTGATGGTGTACGTGGGCTTCAGCTCCTGCGGCGCCCCGGTGTAATTGGCATGCACGCTGTCCATGCCCACGGCCATGGCTCCCGCTACGTCCACCTCCAGGCTGTCGCCGATCATCAGGCTCTCCGCCACTTCGGCACCGGCCTGCTCCAGGGCATACTCGAAGATCTCGCGCTGCGGCTTCAGGCTGTTGGCACCTTCCGAAGTGATCACTTCCGTGAAAAAGCCCCGCAGCCCGCAGCTGCTCAGCTTATGGTGCTGGGTTTTTTCAAAGCCGTTGGTGATGAGGTGCAGCACGTATCCCTTGTCGCGCAGGTACTGCAGTACGTCCACCGTATCGGGGAACAGCAGGGTGCGCGTCGGCAGCAGTTGCAGAAACATGTTACCCATTTCCCGGGCCAGCGCTTCGTCGGCAATTTTAAATTCGAGCAGCGTGAGCCACATGCGCTTCAGCCGCAGCTCTTCCTGCCGGATGGCACCGCTGCGGTAGCGGGCCCAGAGCTTTTCGTTGTGCGCCAGGTACGTGCGGTGGAACAGGTCGAAATCGTGTACGCCGCGCTCGGCCAGCTTCAGCTCGCGGTGCAGCTGCTCCAGGGTCTGCCGGGCATTGGCGTCGAAGTCCCAGAGGGTATGGTCAAGATCAAAAAAGATGTGTTTGTATTTCATCAGCAGCGACTAAAATAGGCCATAGCTTTGTAGCCGAAAAACAAAAATACTCGAATGAATGCGGTAATC
>DATAGL010000676.1:0-2029 GCA_036263755.1 Chitinophagaceae bacterium
ACTTCGCGCAGAGCTAAGGAGAAAAGGAGCTACAGAAGGCTTATCAACTTAATCAACCCAGTAAACTCAATTAACTGTTCCTTGCCTCATAGCACATCCTTCTTCAGCTTCTCCTCCTCCGGCAGGTAGTGCTCGTTGAGGTCTACCGGTTTGCCGCGGCCCTTGTGCATGCGCATCTGCAGGAGGTCGACCCCCAGCGAGAAAGCCATGGAAAAATAGATATAGCCTTTGGGGATGTGGAAGCCCATGCCTTCGCCGACGAGGGAAAAGCCGATGAGGAGCAGGAAGCTTAAGGCAAGCATCTTGAAGGCAGGGTGTTTATTGATGAACCGGCTGATGGGCTCGGAAGCCACCAGCATGATGCCCACGGTGACGATTACGGCCGCATACATCACCCAGAGCTCGTCCACCATCCCTACGGCGGTGATGATGGAATCCACCGAGAATACGAGGTCCAGGATCAGGATCTGGATGATCACGCCCTTGAACGATTGCACCTTGATGTCCTTCGACGTATCCCCCTCCTCTCCTTCCGTTTTGTGGTAGATTTCCGAGCTCGCTTTGTACAGCAGGAACAGGCCTCCCAGGATCAGGATGATGTCTTTGCCCGAAATACCCTGGCCGAACACGGTGAACAGGTCGCCTTGGAGCTTCAGGATGAGCGAAATAACGCCCAGCAGGGCGAGCCGGAGAAACATGGCCAGGATCAACCCGAGCCGGCGGGCCTTTTGCTGTTGATGGGCCGGCAGGCGCGCGGCCACGATGGAAATAAAAATGACGTTGTCCAGTCCTAATACTACTTCCAGTAAAATCAGCGTAAGCAGGGCGATAATCTGTTCCATATGTCAGGCGTAAGGGTCAAAGGTAGCATTTGGCACCCACCCGTTTGCAGACACTGCTTCAACATCCGGGCCAGCCATTTCGTGTACCCGCTTCCGTAAGGGTGCAACGAAAAAAGGCTGTCAGGGGACAGCCTTTTTTTAAATATTTCCCGCTGGTTATACAGCCAGCTCTTCGGCGGGCCGGGCGGCCGGCTTCAGCACTTTGGTGTCCTCGTAAAAAGTCACCTGGCCGGAGGTCACGTCGTACATGGCCCCGATGATGCCCACCTCTCCTGCTTCCACGAGCTCGCGGATGATGGGGCTGCGTTCCAGGATCTCTTTGACCGCGCGGCGCACGTTGATCTCGGCAACATTTTCCACGAACGTGGGGTTGGCCGAATTGCGGTTCTCCTTTGTTTCCTGTTCAGCGCTGACGGCCGGCTCAATGCGCAGCAGCAGGTGGGTCAGGTTGCCCATTTCCACATGGTCGCAGGCGCCCTTGATGGCACCGCATTTGGTATGGCCCAGCACGACAATAAATTTGGAGCCCGCCACCTTGCAGGCAAACTCCATACTGCCCAGGATGTCTTCATTGACAATATTGCCGGCGATGCGGATGCTGAAAATATCACCAAGCCCCTGGTCAAAGATGAGCTCGGCCGAGGTGCGGCTGTCGATGCAACTCAGGATGGCCGCCACGGGCCATTGCCCGTCCCGCGTATCGTTTACCTGCTCGAGGAGGTTCCGGTTCAGTTTCAGGTTGCTGATAAAACGGTGGTTGCCTTCCTTCAGAACTTCCAGGGTTCTTTCCGGAGTCATTTTTGTTTGCAGTTCCTTGTTCAGGGTTCTCATATCAATAAATTTTCGGGTTAAAAATAAAAAGACGGAATGAAAAACCGTTCCGCTGAGCGTTAAAACAACATTAGAGACCGGTTGTTCACACCGAACCGTGCTTTTACCCGAACGGCTGCCGGCAGAGAATTGCCGACCGGCTGCGCAGCAAATGCAGTTTTATAAAAATAACCGGGGGTAAAGGCTGACGAAGGAAGTAGTAAAAAGGGACAGGAAACACTTCTGGAAAACGAGGCGCTGCCGGCCGTGTTTTAAGATATCGGAAGCCTGGCCGGTTCGGGAAATGGGAATCACACACCAAAGGAAAGGTGCGGCTGGCCCGCACCGGAAGAGGATTGAACCGAAGTATCGGACGG
>DATAGL010000677.1:0-2719 GCA_036263755.1 Chitinophagaceae bacterium
CAGACCATCATCCCGGTACAGAACGGGGGCGTTTACAACACGCATTTTCTTTCCTACGGACTTGGATTCTTTCTTTCCGACGTCAAAGGTTATAAACAGGCGAGCCATACCGGCGGCCTTCCGGGTAATGTGACCCTGGTCACCCTCATCCCCGAACTGGAGCTGGGCATCATCGTGCTCACCAACGGGCAGGAGGGTGGCGCTTTCCAGGCTGTGGGCAACGCCATCAAAGACAGTTACCTCGGCGTCACGGTCCCTGACCGCGTACAGCAATATGCAGGCAACCGGAAACGCGCCGTTGCGGAAGCGCAACAACTGACGGATTCCGTCTGGAAGGAGATTGCCCGCGTTCAGAAAAACCAGGCACGCAGGCCGGACTTTTCTCCCTATCTCGGCACCTACCGCGATCCCTGGTTCGGTGACGTGCAGGTTACGCTGAAGAACGGGAAACCCTGGTTCCAGTCGAAGCGCTCGCCCAAACTCAACGGTGAACTTTTTTCCTACAAAGGAAGCACCTTCGTGGTCCGGTGGTCCGACCGGAGCCTGGATGCCGATGCCTTTGTATCCTTTACGCTGGATACCGAAGGCCGCGCTTCCGGGATGACCATGAAAGCCGTTTCCCCGCTAACGGATTTTTCCTATGATTTTCACGACCTGGAATTCAAACGGGTAGCGGGAATGAATCCGTAACAGGCATTGGATCCGGAGAAAAAAATAAACGGAAGCCGAGCAAGATGAATGAACTAATGGAGCCGCGTATCGAAACCATTTCTCCCATACAACTGGTGGGGAAACGGATGCATATGACACTGGCCGATAACAAGACACCGGACCTCTGGCGTGCGTTCATGCCGTATCGCCAGAAAGTGGCGCACCGGGTAAATGAAGGAATGGTGTATGAAGTGATCCTGTATGAGGGCGGCTTCAACCCGGCCGCTTTCCATATCCATTCCCTCTTTGAAAAATGGGCAGCGGCAGAGGTGCACAAGGTGGAAACGCTACCCGATGGGATGGAGCACTTTTTACTGCCGGGCGGCACCTATGCCGTTTTCCAGCACAAAGGTCCGGCCCACACATTCGGGCAAACCGCCCGGTTCATTTATGGAGTCTGGCTTCCTCGCTCCAACTACCGGCTGGACGACCGGCCGCACTTTAACCGGTTGCCCGAAGGATACCGGCCCGATGATCCCGAAGCTGAGGAGGAAGTATGGATACCGGTGCGTGCCGGCAACTCTTTGCAGAATGGCTGACGTAAGTGAGTTATCGCCTGCCGCATTCGGCACGGCGAATTGCCGCAGCTACCCCGCACTTTTTGACCGGCAGGGTGGAGCTTTGGGAAAATACCCAAATGAACTCCTTTATTCATCCTTATCTCCATTTCGACGGCCGCATGCAGGAGGCCATGCAGTTTTACCTGGAATGCCCGGGCGGAACGCTGCAGATCCAGACCATTAAAGACGGACCCATGGCAGCGCACTTTCCGGCCGAACAACAGGGGCTGGTGATGCACAGCTCTCTCGTGAACGGAGACCGGGTCCTGATGGCTTCCGATATGACCCGGGGACAGCACAGCCGGGCAATAACATCTGGCTCAATCTGTTTGGCCGTTCAGCGGAAGAATCAGAAGCCTGTTTTTCCCGGCTTTCAGCAGGAGGCACCATCACGGAACCATTCAAAGCCCTGTTCCGGGACCCCTTTTCGGATCCTGCCAGGACCGCTACAGCATATACTGGATGGTGCAGTAGATGAAAAAGGCATGTACTAGCCGCTCAGAAGCGGTAGGCAGCTTTAATCATCAGAACGTTAAGGAATTCACCGTCGGAAAAGTTGAACAGCGAAAACCGGGGCGCGATCCATACCCGGCTGGCCAGTTCGATATCATAACCCGCTTCAACGCCGTAACCGACGATCCAGTAGGATTTGGTATCCAACACCGATCTCCGGTACACCACGGGACCAAGGTCCTGGCGCGATACCGCAAGTTCGCTGCTTTGCATGGTATACCCCGCGGTCAGACCCGAAGAAAGGAACAATCCGGACAGAAAGCGCCGCATCGGGTAATACGTCAGCTTGGGAAAGAAGTAAGCATTTGCGGTCTGATAAAAAGATTCATTGAACCCTGAGCCGGCCGGCGGGTTTACGGCCTGGACCTTCCGGATTCCCAGATCAGCCGCTACCTCCACCCCCAGCAACAGCGGGGCGGCTCCTTCCCCCCTGCGCAGGTTACGGTCGTATCCGGCCCGGAAGCCAAAGCCTCCGATATCGCCGGAGCCAAACATAACGGTGCCGGCGGATAACGAAGCCCTGTGTTGATAAGATTGTGCAAAGCTGTTGGCCGCCAGCAGAAGCAACCCTAAAAAGACACTGCCTTTTTTCATGAGAAAAAAGATATCTGTAATCCTTTTTTGCTGCAATACTTCCCTGCCGATTTTACATATTATTACCATTCGAAGGCGTGCTGCCGGCTTCTGCAGCATAATTCTTGCGTTGAATACGGTACGGGTACAGCTATTTATTCTCAAAGAGCGGTATCGATAAATTCATTAAGTTTGATTATGCTCAATGCCAGGCTCCATACACGCGTTACCTATCCCGATCGCTTTGTGATCGAGGATATGAGTGATTGCTATACCTGGTCGTTTCCCGAATTTGTTCCTTTCTGCAAGCATCTTTACTACTTCTCCACGTTCAAGGCGTTCAACGCCTCCTCCATTGCCTG
>DATAGL010000678.1:0-1815 GCA_036263755.1 Chitinophagaceae bacterium
CAGGGGGCAAATGCCCGTAGTGCCGGCCTGATTGTCAGTCTGTTGTGGGCGGATATGGGGTAGGCGGATATAGTTAGGCCGAGGTTGAGCGCATCGAGGAAGCGCCTCGCCCTGGGTTGCTCCGGATCCGCTTCAGCTGCAGGACCGCATGGTTCACCATATCGAAGGTATCGGAGAAGTGAGTCGTTTCCGTTTGGTCGATGGTCGGATACCTGGTCGTATTCTCGAGGGCTTTATCCTTCTCGGTTTTCCCGTTCGTAGTTTTCGCAGGAGCGCCCTGGATCGAGGAGATGAGCTTCGGACAGCGGTCACGATTGACCAGGATCTCGGGAAGAGATGGATCCCTGTGCCGGAGCCAGCTGCCGGTGCTGAAGAATTGGTCGAAGTGCCAATGCGCTTTGTCGATGTAGATCTTCACCGCTCTCCAAAAGTTGCGTTTTAGCACCTTTTGGTTGAGCCTCCACACTCACACCATCGCTTATAACAGTATGGTTGTAGACCGGGTAATGACCTTTTTGATATGCGCTGTATTAGTCGTAAAACAATTGAATGGCATTCTCGAAGCATTCCTTCACCATGTATGATGTTTTTACCCTCTCTTTTTCCTCCTGAAAATCCAACCCGTTCACGGCCATTCCCACCTGTTCTTCGGCTAGCCGGCACCGTATGTTTACACTTCATTCATTTTATCACCAAAAACCAAGTTTATGAAGAAAGCCTTCTTCCCGGCCCTGTCGGGACTGATCCTCCTTTTCTGTTCCTGTGAAAAAACCGTTTCCGACACCGGCAGCCGGAATACCAACCCCGGTGCCCTTCCCGGTCAATTGTTGCTGGCTTCGCCCACCGACAGTGCGCAGGCGAAAAAGCTGGCGGCCGAAACGGGCCTGAAGCTGACGGCGCCGGCCGAGCTGGGCACACTGAAGCTGCCCCGGTTCGAAAACTATGATTCTGCCCTGAAGTACATCCAGAAAATGAAGGGGGAATGGAGCCGGAATTACAGCACGCCCGTATCCATGGGCCCCGGTTCTGTTGTCGCGGCAAAGGGACGGCAGGAGGGCACCTACCGGGCACCGAGGCCCTGTAATGAGCCGGGTACCTATTACGGCTCCATTCCCGGCTCCGGCGGGATCTTTTCCTCGTTCAATGTGTACGTCACGACCAACAAGGTAGGGCTTTCGCGCGTGGAGTTTTATACCACCGGTACGCCCCTGGGCTGGCAGTGGACGCAGAACCGGTCCTTTTTCGATTCGTGGAGGGGCTGCAGTTCCGG
Source organism: Chitinophagaceae bacterium (assembly GCA_036263755.1). Taxonomy (GTDB): domain Bacteria; phylum Bacteroidota; class Bacteroidia; order Chitinophagales; family Chitinophagaceae; genus Flavisolibacter. The sequence goes on from DATAGL010000678.1 coordinate 1,271, forward strand.
CTTGATCCGCTGGGGCGTCAGCCTGCGCGGGTTTGACCTGACAATGACCCGGGAATACCACTGGAATTACCAGCTGGACCCGCTTACCTGCCAGTTCAATGTATCCTGGGCACCGGGCCCCTGTATCTAAACGGCAAGCGGATGAGAACCCTCTTTCGCTACTCGGTGGCGCTGGCCATAGTGCTGGCAGTGCTTCTATCCATCGCCTTCGTCCGGAACCGCTACAGGGAACGCTTCACCGTACCGGTGGAAGAACCCAATGTAACAAAGCCCCCTGCGGGGCTTTGTTTGCAGGCAGCGGGCAGGAGCAGCTCAAGCATACCAAGGCTGCCCGGTGAATGTGCGGGAACAACCCTCGATCCGGGTGGAAGAAATGCAATCCTTTTATCCGTACTTTGGCGCTCCCTGAAAATTGCTCATGAAAGCAAAACATGCCCTTCTGCTTCTTGTTGCCGGCTTTTGCCTGGATGCTATCAGTGCTCTGCTGCGCATACTCCATTATTCCGGGGCCAACACCCTGCTGACCTTCGGCACCCTGCTCAAAA
>DATAGL010000679.1:0-3072 GCA_036263755.1 Chitinophagaceae bacterium
CAATGGCCGACGGGTGGTTGTGCGACTCGATCTTGAACACCACACCGTAACCGTCGCCGATGTCCATCAGGCCGGCGTTTTCTTCTCCGGCTTTTACCAGCATGCGGCCACCTTCGCGCGGAAGGGTCTTCAGCCACTTAATGGAGTTCTTATAACTGCAGTGCTCACTCCACATTCCGGAGAAAGCGCAGAGCTCATTGAAATTCGGCGTGCGGCCGAGCTTCTGGCAGATCAGCTCAAATTCTTCAGCCGTCAGGCGCAGCTGCTGGGCGGTCTTTACGGTTACTTCCATGGTGTAAAAATAGAAGGTGCAAAGCTACGGTCTTACCGCCTTGCTGCGCCACTTTAATTACAACCGGTGTGGATAATCTTTTTTATTTTGTGCCGATTAAACCGTTTCTGATTGGAGCATTTGCTGTTTGCCGGGTATCTCCTGTTGTTTGCGTGGCTGGTGACCCGGACGCCCTTTTTCCTCCGCTCCGGACTGACGCCTGCCCAACTCATTATCGTCTTCCTGCTCAAAGTGATGGCCATGATCCTTTATGGGTACGTTGGAGTGTACTACGGAACACTGGCGCAGATGGTGGACACCTGGTATTTCCATTATTCCTCGCTGGAAGAATACCGGCTGCTACTGGATGATCCCGGGACCTTTGTGTCCTCCCTGTTCGACAACCCTTACCCCGGCGGCTATACCCGGTTCCTCACCAGCCGCAACTCGTGGTGGAATGACCTTCCGATCAACCTGTTCAATAAAATCCTCGCCGTCTTCCATCTTTTTTCCTTCGGCAACTACTATATCAACGGCATCTTTTATTCGTACCTGACCCTGTTCGGCCTCATCGGGCTGTTCCGGATCATGAACCATCATTTTCCCCACCGCACCCGGACCCTCCTGGTTGCCCTGTTCCTGGCGCCTTCCTTCCTGTACTGGACCAGCGGAATTCATAAGGACGGGCTCATCTTCTGTGCCTTTCTCCTGACCATTACCCCGGTGTACTATGCCCTGCAACGCCGGCAGATCCGCGCAGGCGGTTTGCTCCGGGTTTTGCTCGGGCTCTTTATCCTGCTGGTGTTGCGGAACTACCTTGTCGTGCTGTTGGTTCCGGCACTGCTGGCCTGGTGGGTAGCCGGGAAGACCGGCAGGCCCTGGCCCGCTTTCCTGTCGATGTACGCCCTTTATGCCTTGCTGTTCTTTACCCTGCCCTACCTGCACCCGGCGCTGAACTTTCCGCTGGCCGTGGTCCACAAGCAGCAGGACTTCCTGACGCTGTTCGGCAACTCCTCCATACCGGTCACCCCGCTGCAGCCGCACTCCTTTTCCTTCCTGCACAATGCCCCCGAAGCGTTTACCCATGCGGTCCTCCGGCCTTATCCCAGCGACGTAAAGCACCTGCTTTCCCTGCTTTGCACGCTCGAACTTTTTTTCCTGGGAGCGCTGCTGCTCCTGTTCCTTGCCTTCCGGAGACCGCACCGCAGTGCCACTCCCTTTGTGGTCTTTTGCCTGTTTTTTTCCTTTTCGCTGCTCATGACCATCGGCTACTCGGTTAATTTCCTCGGGGCGATTGTTCGGTACCGCAGCCTGGCGCTTCCTTTCCTGGTGGTACCGATGGTGGCCGCTACCGACTGGAAACGGGCAGGAGCTGTGCTGCGCTTAGACATTAATAAAAATAAATATGTTTAATTTTTTACGCTGATCGCGCTGCAATTCACAGCTTTATTCCTTTTCAAAAGGCGCTTTCCCGGCATTCTTCCCCATTTTTCCCACCTCCGGAAAAGAATTTTTCATATTTCTGGAAAGCGTTTATTTTCTTTGCCGAAAATTTTTAGTTCTATGTCGTTGCGATTTCAAGCCCTCAGCAGCCTGTCTGAGCCCTTGTCGGTGCCTCCCGACACGACCACCAAGGTCACGGCCATCTTCGCCGAAAACGTATTTACTTACCAGACAGCCCGTCAGTTCCTGAGCAATGAGGCCTACAAAAGCCTGATGGCTTCTGTGAAAGCCGGCCAGAAGATTGACCGGAATATGGCCAACCAGATTGCCCACGGCATCCGCGCCTGGGCCGAAACCAAGGGAGTAACGCATTACACCCATTGGTTCCAGCCGCTGACCGGTACCACGGCCGAAAAGCACGACTCGTTCTTTACGCTGAAAAGCGACGGCACGCCCATCGAAACCTTCGACGGTGACGCCCTCATCCAGCAGGAACCCGACGCCTCCTCCTTCCCCAGCGGCGGCCTCCGCGCCACTTTCGAGGCCCGCGGCTATACTGCCTGGGACCCCTCCTCCCCTGCTTTTATCATGGACATCGGAGGCAACGGCAAAACCCTTTGCATCCCCACGATCTTTGTTTCCTACACAGGCGAATCGCTCGATTACAAAGCACCCCTGCTGAAATCCATCGAAGCCCTGAACAACGCAGCCGTAGACGTATGTAACTATTTTGACCGCAACGTCCAGGAAGTGATCTCCACCCTGGGCTGGGAACAGGAATATTTCGTGGTGGACGAGCGCATGTTCAATGCCCGTCCGGACCTCGTAATGTGCGGCCGGACCGTTTTCGGCCACAATTCGGCCAAGAACCAGCAACTGGAGGACCATTACTTCGGTTCTATTCCCGAGCGCGTATATGCCTTTATGCGCGATTTTGAAAAAGAAAGCTACAAGCTGGGCATTCCCCTGCGCACGCGGCACAATGAAGTGGCGCCCGCCCAGTTCGAATGCGCACCCATTTACGAGGAACTGAACCTCGCCGTGGACCACAACACCCTCCTGATGGATGTTATGGCCCGCGTGGCTTCCCGTCATAAACTGCGTGTACTGCTGCACGAAAAGCCCTTTGCCGGCATCAACGGAAGCGGTAAGCACAACAACTGGAGCATGGCCACCGATACCGGTGTCAACCTGCTGTCGCCCGGCAAAACGCCGAAGACGAACCTCATGTTCCTTACCTTCTTCGTGAACTCGATCAAGGCGTTCCATGACTACGCCGACCTGCTGCGCGCCTCCATTGCTTCGGCCTCCAACGACTTCCGCCTGGGCGCCAACGAAGCACCTCCGGCGATCATGTC
>DATAGL010000680.1:0-3203 GCA_036263755.1 Chitinophagaceae bacterium
CCCTCCCCCACCCGAAACCCCATAGCTCTCAACTCCCCATCTCACATACACAATCTCACATACACACATCCGCATCGAACACACACACTCCCAAAGCCAAAACACAAAAACATGGATTATAGAAAGAAAGGAAAAGGGAGAGGGGCAAAAGAAAGGGAAGAAAAGTAAAACTGCTCCTTTACAAAGCTAAATGGCCTATCGCTACTTAATACGTTATGCAAGCTCTGGTTTTAAGTTCACCATCTTGTAAAACAGGTGAACTTTCTTGCTATCTCCCTATACCACCAGTCCATAACTGTACTTCTCCGACCAATATTTTGCCCTATTCTCCCGCTACAGTCCGACCTTTGTCCCGGCATGAATAAAAAAGAACGCATTATCCTGCTCCTGCTGGCCTCCATCAACTTTACCCATATCCTGGACTTCATGATCATGATGCCGCTGGGGAACTTCCTCATGCCGCATTTCGACATCTCCCCGCAATACTTTTCCATGATCGTGGCTGCATACCCGGTAACCGCCTGGCTTTCCGGACTCATAGCCGCTTTCTACGTAGACCGATATGACCGGAAAAAAATACTGCTTTTCGGTTATGCCGGTTTTATCATCGGTACCATAACGTGCGGACTGGCACCTTCCGCCGCCCTGCTTTTGGTGGCCCGGGTGCTCACCGGTTTGTTTGGCGGGCTTATCGGGGCACAGGTGCTTTCCATCATTGCTGATACTTTCGGTTATGAAAAGCGAGGACGTGCCATGGGGACCGTATTCATGGCTTTTTCCGTGGCCTCTATTTTCGGAGTGCCTTTCAGCTTGTACCTGGCAAGGGCCATTTCCTGGCACGCACCGTTTATCTTCATCGGTATCCTGGGCGCCCTCATCCTGCCGCTGGTTTCCTACTTCCTGCCGCCGATGAACCAGCACCTGCAGGCAGTTAAAGAAAGCGGCCAGCAGCGCGGTATCATGCCCGTACTCCGGTCCGTGTTTACCGACGCCATACAGGTACTGGCACTCACGCTTACCGGCCTGCTGATGCTGGGCCATTTCCTCATTATCCCGTTTATCAACCCTTACATGGAATTCAATGTAGGGTTTACCAAGGAACAAACCCCGCTGATCTATATGGTCGGAGGCGTCTGCGCCCTTATATCTTCTTCCATCATCGGCCGGCTGGCCGATGCCTACGGCAAGCTGCCGGTCTTTACGCTTTGCCTTTTGTTATCGGTCTTACCCGTTTTCCTCATCACCAATATGCCGGACCTGAACTTTTACCTGGTTCTGGCAGTATTCGGCTTTTGGTTTACCTTTTCCACCGGGCGCAATATCCCGGCACAGGCCATGATCTCGTCGGTGGTACAGCCGGAAAAACGGGGGCAGTTCATGAGTTTCAACTCCAGTTTCCAGCAGCTGTTCACCGGCCTGGCTTCTCTTATTTCAGGACTGATCGTACAAAAAGCACCCTCCGGAAAGATCCTGCACTACCACTGGGTAGGATACCTGAGCGTTACCATTGTGCTCAGCACCCTGTTTATCGCCCGCAAGCTGCACAAAGGCATTCGTCATTAAGATAGTGATTGACCAGACACAGGGTATTTCCGGTCGCCAACACCTTTACAGTTCATAGGCCGCCTGGCTTTTTCATTCTGGCAGGTATATACAAGCAGACCTGAAGGAATGGTTCTTACCGACCCGTAATCCGGTAGACGGGATACCGCAGGTGTGCGGGCTCATAATGCCGCGAGTTCCGGTAAATAAAATCCAGCTGTGCATTGGCATTCCGGGCAAAGGCTGAATCCGTGTGCCGGCGCTCCTCCAGTTTTGCTTTCAGAGCGGGATCCTGCTCCAGTAAACCGGCAGCCGTCTCTTCAAAGGCATAATCGGAAAACCCTTCTTTCTGACCCAGGATCGGGTCGAAAAAGTTCCAGGCGAAATAACTGTCTTCAGCATGCGGCTCCAGTGTTTCCAGGAGAAACCGGGTAGCATTGCCCCGGACCGGTATCAGGTAATCGCCTTTCTGGAAAGAAATTCTGGCTGTATGCGGGACCACCTGAACCCCGGTATGCAGGAAATGCCCTTCAAACGGCCGGGTCAGCGGTGTGGTCTTTTCCACCCGGTAATATTCGACTTCGATCGTTGTATCGCGGGAAAGACGGGTCATAGGGATGCCGTTTGCCTGCAGGCGTTCCGCCACTTTCCACCAGCCCTGCGGCAGCACGTATGCCCGGGGCTTGCGGATACGGACGCTGTCGGTATATGTGTTATAGAACGGTACCTGCACGTTCAGTGGCTGCGAGCGGTTATAAAAAAGGCGGGACAGGCCGGATACCCCGCTCGTTCGCTGCTCCGGTGCATAACCCCTGAATGAAATGGTATCCGCCTTTGTCCGGTCGTGCCGCCAGCGGATCGTCAGGCTGTCCGAAGCTTCCAGCCAGGCGCGCTGCTCCCGGCGGGCCCGGGCAATGGCGGTTCCGTTCTGACCTGCATATTCAATAAAGCTTTCCATCAGGCTTCGCGTGGAAGCCACCCGCTGCGGATAGGGCTTCAGCATATGGGTTTCGGGCACAAAGGCAAAGGAATGCCAGAGGGTTGCATACCCGCTGCTGTACCGGGGTGCATCCCAGAAGGCCGTCCATCCCTTGTCGGGTGTTGCGGAAGAATGGTTGACATAGGGTATCAGGTCGTATCCCTTGACTTTCATTCTTTCATAAACCGATGGCTCCATCTGCTGGTGCAGCAACCGGCCCATGGGGCCGCCGAGCTTATGATGCTGGGTGGTCAGCAGGGTCATGATATGCTGGTAATCGGCGCCGTTGCTGACGTGGTTGTCGATAAAAAGATCGGGGTCGAGCCGCTGGAACAGGCGGGAAAACGAAAGCGCCTCCTTGGAGTCGGCCTTGATGAAGTCGCGGTTGAGGTCGAGGTTCTGGCTGTTTCCGCGAAAGCCGAACGCTTCCGGCCCGTTCTGGTCCACCCGGTAATCCATACTCCGGTTCAGGGCGCCGCCGATGTTGTATACCGGAATGATGGCCAGTACTACGGAAGAGGGGAGGCGGTACCCGCCGGTAACAATATCCCGCACCAGGAGCATACTCGCATCGATGCCGTCGGGCTCGCCGGGGTGGATCCCGTTATTGATCAGCAGGATGGTTTTTCCTTTCCGCTTCAGGGAAGAAAGGGAAAAATCGCCGTCGGCAGATACCAGGATC
>DATAGL010000681.1:0-5288 GCA_036263755.1 Chitinophagaceae bacterium
CAGCACCACCACCGGCCGCTGCCCCTGAAACACAAACCGGATAACGCCACCATGATCTACCGATTTTCTTTTCTCCTGCTGCTGACCGGGCTACTGGCCGGCTGCCGCCAGAAAGCACCGACGCTTTTTGAAGCTCTGGACAGCAGCCGCTCCGGCATCACTTTCAATAATCGGATTGACGATAACGATACCCTCAACGTACTGGATGTGGAAAACATCTACAACGGGGGTGGGGTAGGCGTAGGCGATTTCAACGGCGACAGCCTGCCCGACCTGTATTTCACGGGTAATGCCGTTCCCAACGCGCTTTACCTGAACCGCGGGAGTCTGAAGTTTGAAGAGGTTACCCAGGCCTCCGGAACCGGTGGCGAAAACCGGTGGAGCCGGGGCGTTTCCCTGGTGGACATCAACAACGACGGACGGCTGGATATTTATGTGAGCGCCACCCTGGCGGCCGACCCCCGCCGGCGGGAGAACCTGTTGTATGTGAACCAGGGGGCAAACAAAGGAGGTGTTCCCCGCTTTGTCAACCAGGCAGCCGCTTACGGGCTGGCGGATACGTCTTACACCACGATGACCGCTTTTTTCGATTACGACAACGACGGTGACCTCGATGCCTATCTGCTCAATAACCAGATCATTAAGAACGAATACCCCAACACTTTTCGCCCCGTGCTGCAAAACGGTGAGCACCCCAATACCGACAAGCTGCTGCGCAACGACTGGGACAGTTCCAAAGGACATCCCGTGTTTACGGATGTTTCCCGGGCAGCCGGTATCTTATGGGAAGGCTACGGACACGGTGTGAACATTACCGACTTCAACGGTGACGGCTGGAAGGATATTTACGTCACCAATGACTTCCTGCCGAACAACCTGCTGTACATCAACCAGCGGAATGGCACCTTCCGGAATGAAGTAAAAAAATATTTCAAGCACACTTCGGAGAACTCCATGGGCCAGGATGTGATCGACATCAATAACGACGCCCTGCCCGATGTGATCGAGGTGGACATGAACCCGCAGGACAACCTCCGGAAGAAGATGATGCTGATGACCCTCGGGTACCAGCGCTTTACCAATGCCGCCTATTACGGATACCAGCACCAGTATGTACGCAACGTGCTGCAGGTGAACCAGGGTCCCTCCGTTGGCCCGGGCGATTCCATCAGCCACCCGGTATTCAGTGAAACGGCACTCCTTTCCGGGATTGCGGAGACCGACTGGAGCTGGACCCCTTCGGTGGCCGACTTTGATAACGACGGCTTCCGTGACCTGGTGGTCACCAATGGCTTTCCGAAAGACGTGACGGATCATGACTTCATGACCTACCGCATGCACGCCCATTCCGTAGCCTCCAAAAGAGAAATCCTGAACCAGATCCCGGAAGTGAAGATTTCCAATTATGCCTTCCGGAACAACGGCGACCTGACCTTTTCCGATGTGACTAAAGACTGGGGCCTGTGGGAGCCGCGCTTTTCCAGCGGGGCCGTCCATGCGGACCTGGACCGCGACGGCGACCTGGATTATGTCGTCAACAACATCAATGACAAAGCACAGGTATACGAAAATCATCAGCGCGCCCGGAACGGTCATCATTACCTGAACGTAGGATTCACTGGTCCGGAAGGAAACCGCAACGGTATCGGAGCCCTTGTTCAGATCTATTATGATTCAGGCCGCACCCAGGCTTACGAGCATACACCGTACCGGGGCTACCTGAGCACGGTAGGATTCGGCGCCCATTTCGGGCTGGGAGCTTCGACTGTAGTGGATTCGCTGGTGGTGACCTGGCCGGGTGGCCGGAAACAACGGCTCCTGAATCAATCAGCAGACCGCACGCTCGTGGTGGATTTCCGGCAGGCCGGCCTGCCCGATTCCGCTGTGGTGCCACTGCTGGCTACCCAAACTTTATTTCGTGACATCACGCCGGAAACGGGTATCCAATATGTTCACCAGGATAGCGATTTCGTCGACTTCAATATTCAAAAACTGCTGCCGCATAAATATTCGGAGTTCGGCCCCGGCCTGGCTGCGGGCGATGTAAACGGCGACGGGTTAGACGACCTGGTTGTAGGCGGGTCGGCTTATTACCCGGCACGGGTGCTGCTGCAAGGAGCAGGCGGGCGTTTTTTGGAATCCGTGCTGGAGCCGAAAACGGGCAATGAGGAAGATCAGAGCCTGTTGTTGTTCGATGCGGAAGGGGACGGCGACCTGGATCTTTATATTGCTTCCGGCGGGTATGAAGGAGCCGCCGGCTCAGCGGCTTACCAGGACCGGCTGTATGCCAATGACGGAAAAGGCCGTTTCAGCCGGTTGCCCGATGCACTGCCCCGCAACCATACCAGTAAAATGTGCGTACGAGGCGGCGACTACGACCGGGACGGCGACCTGGACCTGTTTGTTTCCGGCCGGGTGGAACCGGGCCAGTACCCGAAGCCGGTCAGTTCCCTGCTGTTGCGCAATGATTCCAAACCGGGATCAATCCGTTTCACCGACGTTACCGCCTCTGTAGCGCCTGCCCTGAACGGGATCGGGCTTGTATGCGATGCCCTGTTTTCCGATATCGATAACGACGGCTGGTCCGACCTTGTCCTGGCCGGTGAATGGATGCCGGTAACCCTGCTGAAGAACACACAGGGACGATTCGCGAACCAAACTGCCGGGTCGGGCCTGGAAAGCCATAAGGGCTGGTGGAATACGCTGGTTTCCGGCGACATCGACAGCGACGGAGATATGGATTACATAGCCGGCAACCTGGGGCGCAATTCCTTTTACCGGGCTTCGGCCGGACAGCCGGTACGCGTAACGGCAAAGGATTTTGACAACAACGGCAGTTACGATGCCCTGCTCTCGCTGTACCTGCCGGTGTCCTTTACGGAACAGGAACGAAAAGAATTCCCCGCCCATACACGCGACGAGCTGATCAAGCAGGTCGTCAGTATGAAGTCCAAATTCCAGAACTATAAAGCCTACGCCCAGGCCGGTATGGCGGACCTGCTTTCAGAAGAGCAGCGGAAAGGAGCACTGCAAATGGAGGTCAATTACCTCGAGTCGGCCCTGCTGCGCAACGATGGTAAAGGCAGGTTTACCATAATAGCCCTGCCCCTGGCAGCCCAGGTATCGGTACTGAACGGAATGCTCTGTGAGGATGTAAACGGCGATGGTCACCTGGACCTGATGATTAATGGAAACGATTTTGGAACGGAAGTGTCGGTAGGCTATTACGACGCCCTGAATGGCCTGGTACTGCTGGGTGATGGCCGCGGAGGTTTCCGTCCGCTCCGGATCCTTGAAAGTGGTATGTACCTCCCGGGGAACGGAAAGGCACTGGTAAAGCTGCGCGGCGTAGGAGGCCAAACGTTGGTCGCGGCAAGCCAGAACCGGGGGCCGCTGAAGCTCTGGGAATGGAAGAAGACGCCACAGGCCATTCCGCTGCAACCGGGGGACGTACGCGCTCAGGTGCGACTAGCCGACGGGCGTACACAACTGCGAGATCTTTCCTACGGTCATTCCTTTCTTTCGCAATCCGCCCGGTTCCTGTCGCTGGGGGAGGGGGTGGAATCGGTTTTGATCACCGACGGTAAAGGCCAGCAGCGAACGATTTCGCTGAAAGGCAGCCCGCAATTACAGCGCTAACCAAAGGGTGGCGGCAATGCTGGAATCTTAAACCTGAGACTGCAGGTTTCACTTTTTAGGGGCATGTGGCATCAGGGATTTTGGTAATAAGTTTTATAATTATTGGTCGGATCGCGGTGCCGGAGCTATGCTCCGGCGAATGGCCGCAGGCAGTTATATGAAGGCAATAGCGCGAATTTTTACAGCAGTGGGATTGTGTTCCGGGATGTTGTTGGGAACAGGCTGTACCGATGATCCCCGGAATCCAACGCATAAAGAAGTGTCGTTGCAAAGCATTGCCCGGGGTAAAGTGCTGGCACAGCAGTATTGTGCTTCCTGCCATGCACTGCCGGATCCCGCCCAGCTCGACAGCCGCAGCTGGGAGAAAGGCGTACTTCCCAATATGGGCCCCCGGCTCGGCATATTCTATTACGGGGAGGACCGCTATCCTTCTGCGAAAAACGACCCGAATGTAGGCCCGGATTATTACCCCAGGCAACCTGTCCTTTCCTTCACAGAATGGCAGCACATTATCGACTACTTTACGGCCACCTCCCCGGACAGCCTGCTGCCGGCAGCCATACCCGGGACGGTAAAAACTGGTTTGCCCCATTTCGTGGTGGAAAAAGCGGCTTCCTCAGGAGCCCCTCCTTCTGTGGTATATCTGGGTGTGGATACGGCCGCCGGTCGCCGGAACATTTTACTGGCGGAGTACAGCACCTGGAAGCTGCACCGTTTCCGCGGAACGGAACGGCTGGACTCTGTCCAGGCCCCGGGCCCAGTATTGCAGGTAATACCGGAAGGCGAGGGCCTGCTTGCCCTGAATGTGGGCGAAATGAACCCGACCAATGGTCGTTGGGGCAAAGTGCAGCGCCTGTCGTTGGGTACGGGAAAGCCGCATTATGATACGGCTGCGCTGCTGGCAGGTCTGGCCCGCCCGGTGGAGCTCCTGTCAGCTGACCTCGATGGCGATGGCCGTCAAGACTACGTGGTAGGTGAGTTTGGCTTTATTACCGGTGCGCTGACCTGGCACAGGAACCTGGGCGATGGCCGTTTTGAACGACGGGTCCTTCGCGGACAGCCGGGTGCGGTAAAGGCCTACCTGCGCGACCCGGAAGGGGACGGGCAACCCGACCTTTGGGTGCTTTTCGCACAGGGTGACGAAGGCATCTACCGGTTTCGCAACCGGGGCGAAGGCCGGTTTGAAGAGGAGCGGGTGCTGCGTTTTCCCGCAGTGTGGGGGTCCACCTATTTTGAACTGACCGACCTGAACGGCGACGGCCGGGAAGATGTCGTATATACAGCCGGGGACAATGCTGATTATTCTCCGGTGCTCAAGCCCTACCATGGCATTTACCTTTACCTGAATGAGGGCGGCGACCGCTTCCGCCAGGCTTTTTTTTACCCGCTGAACGGATGCTTCAAGGCCCTGGCGCGCGACTTCGACCGGGATGGCGACCCCGATCTGGCAGCCATTGCGTATTTCGCCGATTTCCGGAAGCCCTCCGATGAAGGCTTTGTCTATCTGCAGAATTTGGGTAACTTTAAGTTTCAGCCTTACCGCATCCCGGAAAGCAAAACGGGGCGCTGGCTGACAATGGATGCCGGCGACGCGGATGGCGATGGATGGACGGATATTGTTATAGGTAATTTTTCGGGCGGGCCCCAGC
>DATAGL010000682.1:0-6678 GCA_036263755.1 Chitinophagaceae bacterium
CGGCCCGAAGAGGCAGAAGAACCTTTCGCCGAAGAGCGGGAGGAAGAACCTTCCCCTGCAGCCTTGCGCTTCCGCTCCTGGTAACGCTGCTCATGCTCCTGCTGGCTGACGCGCTTGGCGTCCAGACCTTTTTTGTTGGGATTGTCTGCCATGACGTTGGGTTTTCCTTAAACCGGCAAAACATATGCCACCGGGGGAGGATGGGCCGATGTGCAAATATGCAAATGGGCAGATGTGCGGATGTGCAAATGGATGAATATGCAGATAAGTAAATGAGCGGGTGCAATATGCGTCTTACATATTCAATTTTGAATTCCGACTATACTGATTTATTCATCTTCACATCCGGAAATTCACCCATCTGCCCATTTGCCTATTTGCACATCTGCACATTTGCACATTCCTCCTCAGCCTTTTTCCTTTTTGAAGCGCAGGTCGAGGAAGCCGATGAGCAGGAAGGCGGCGCCATAGGCTACCGAGTTCCATTCGTGGTTCTCGATGAGCGGCCGGCCCGGTTTGTCGAAATTCATCAGCGTGAGGATCGGGTGGGCAAAGGGCAGCTTGGCGATGTGCTTCCACTGGAAATTAAGGGCGATGATGGAGAGCACGAGCAGGGCCAGGCCGATGCCAACGGGGGCAATGAAATTCTTGAAGCGCAGGGATACGGCATACTGGATGGCCGAGATACCGAGCACGGAGAGATAGGTCTTGCCGTTAAGGCGCAGCAGCTCTTTCCAGGGCACGGCATGGTCGAGAAAGGTAAACTGGGGTTCCACGAGGTACAGGAACACGCCCGTCAGCAGGATCAGGATGTTGAACAGCAGGAAGCAGAAGAAGATCATGAAGTGGATGGTCAGGAACTTCGAGAAGAAGATATTGCCTACGGAGTTCGGCGCGGCAAACACCTGCTTCCAGGTATTGTTCTTGTACTCGATCTGCGGGATGAGGCTGCAGATGAGGATCACGTACATCGGGAACAGAAAGGAGTTCATGGCCTGGAAGCCGCCTCTCAGCAGCCCGTTCCAGGGATCTACCTTGAATTCCTTGACCACCTCGCTGGCGTTTATCGACAGGGCCAGGGAAAACAGCACGGGGATAAAGGCGGCGGTGATGATGCTCAGCCAGAAAGAGGCGCTGCGTTTGGATTTGAGCAGCTCGGACCGTGTGGATATGATGAAGGAGTTCATTTGTTGGAGGTTATGTCGATGAATAATTGTTCGAGGTCGTTCTGTTGCGGCTGCAGCAGGAATACGTCGATGTCGTGCTGGTGCAGCAGGCGGTTGACGAAGGCCGTTTTTTCCCGGCTTTCAAAAGGAAGCACGATGTGCCCGTTGTGCCGCTCGGCACCATGGGTAGCGAGCAGCTTGGCCGCGCGCTCGTTGTCGGCGGTTTCCAGCTGTACGACGCGCTTCCCGTCCTGCAGGCCGTGCAGGGCCGACAGCGTGCCCTGGAACAGCATCTTCCCGCCGTGGATGATGCCCACGTGCGTGGCCATCCGTTCCACTTCCGCCAGGATATGGCTCGACACCAGTACGGTAACGCCTTCCTCACGGTTCAGGGTTTTGATGAGCTCCCGGGTTTCGATTATGCCGTTGGGGTCGAGGCCGTTGGTGGGCTCATCCAGAATGAGCAGCTCGGGGCGCGGCAGCAGGGCCAGGGCGATGGACAGCCGCTGCTTCATGCCGAGGGAAAACTGCTTGGCCTTTTTATGCTTCGTATGCGACAGCGCCACGAGCTTCAGCACTTCGTCGATCCGCTCTTTCGGGCAGCCGTAAATGCGGCGGTACACTTCCAGGTTTTCGCGGGCCGTGAGGTGGCCGTACAGCGAAGGCTGCTCGATGAGGGAACCCATCCGCCGCAGCACCGGGATGCGGTTGCCGGCCAGGTCCTGGCCGAAGATGGAGATCGTTCCCTCCTGCTTTTTCAGCAGTCCGAGGATGAGGCGCAGCGTGGTGGTTTTGCCTGCACCATTGGGACCGAGGAACCCGTAAATGCTGCCTTTTTCCACCTGCAGGTTGATATTGTGCAAGGTTTGGACACCCCGGCTGAAGGAATGGTTCAGCCCGGTAGTCTGGATGAGTAAATTATTCATGATTTAGCGTTTGATGCGGGTGAGGTGTTTGGCGCTGAGCGAAATCCGGGCCTCCGGATCAGCGCGGAGGGCAATCGAGTCGATATTCGAAACGCCGTCGGTCAGTTCGGACTGCATATCGAGGTCCACTTCCAGGGAGCGGATCGTTGTCCGGTCCAGAGAAACCCGTGAATTCCGCGCGGTGATCGCCAGACGGCTCAAGGGGGAAAGAGAAGCCGGCATCTGATTGGCTACAGCGAGGTTGGCATTGTGCAGCAACAGGGAGAGGGAGCCCTGGATGCCCGGCCGGGAAGGCTCGGCCAGCTGCAGGTTCGACTCGGAGGCCGAAAGCTGCATGTCGGGCGTCAGGTATACGTGCAGGACAAAGCCCCAGTTTTCCCGGTCGCGGCCCAGCACCAGGGTATCGCCGTTGCGCGTCATGCTCAGGCTTTCCTTTCCTTCTTTCTGGTAAGCGAATCTGGCTGTATCCGAAGCATGAACGGATACATTCTGCAGGTTCTTCAGCTGCACATGCTGCACGCCCTGGAGCGAAACGGAGGCCAGGTGGGCTTCCCAGAGGTCGTTGGTGCCCGCCACGTAATTGCCGTTGCGGTACTTCACATAGATGGCCGCATGCAGCCCCGTGAGGAGGAGGAACACCGCCAGGAAGGCGCTCAGCAGGATCTTGTTGCTCGTTTTCATCGCGATCGATTTATGAGGTTTCAGGAGAAGTTTTGTTTTTTGTATTTCTCGTAGCGGGCCTGGAGCTCTTCGGGTTCCATGCCCAGGAGGAACATGTTCCGGAACAGCACCGGCAGTTCGTTTTCAAGGAACTCCGTGCGCCGGTAAGCGGTGGCGTTCTTCATGGCCTCGACCGATACGAAATAGCCGATGCCCCGCTGGTTGTAAATGATGTTCTGCTGCTGCAGAAATTCGTAGGTACGCATCACGGTGTTGGGATTCACTTCCAGTTGCATGGCCAGCTCGCGAACGGCCGGGATGCGCTCATCCGCCTTCCAGTGCTTCAGCAGTACCTTCTCGCAGATGTAATCCGCGATCTGGAGGTATATGGAAACCGATTCTCGGAATTGCATAGTCGTTCGTTTTAATTACACTTCTTTTTCTTTCAGCCGGAAATACGTCACTGTCCACAGTACCGGCATCAGCCCGTAGAAGAACAACGCCCGCAGCACCGGGTCGATCCATCCGGGCAGCTGAATCTGGTAAAGCTGGTTGCCGCGCCAGAATCCAAAGCTGGAAAGACCGTTCCGGAAACCGCCGTTCGGGATCAGCTTGTTGGAAAAGTACGCTTCGCCCAGCACCATGGCCAGCATGCAGATAGCAATGAGGATTACCGTCTTGATAAAACTGTACCGGGTGAAGTACACCGAGCCCAGGAGGAAGGCGGCCTGCAGGTTGACATACAGCAGCAGCAGCCAGGAATTGATGTTCTCCCCACCGGCTCCTTCGATATGATAAAACACGTTCACGATCTTTTGTTTTGTCTGCGGCCCGTTTTCCGTTAGTACCGAAGTATCGTAGGAAGAATGGACGGCATTGACGAGAGCGATGGTTGCCGTGTTCACGATATAAAAGGCCAGGGTGTACAGGATGAAGAACACGATCATGTAAAAGAGGCCGGAGAGCAGCTTTTCGAGGTTGGAAGCCGGGGTAAGCAGGTATTCGATCGCCCGGGGTTTCGAACCCAGCTCATGGAAAAACTGGCTGGCATAAAAAGAACCGGCCAGGAAGAGCCCGAAAAAATAAGTGATCAGCTGCATGCCTTCCTCCAGCGGACGGGCGGGATCGGTGGAAATAACAAATACATACCACAGGATCATCATGCCCATCAGGGCCCCCAGGGCCAGTCCGTACCGTTTCCGGTTCTCGGCCCAGTGCCGTCCTACCAGCAGTCGCCAGCGGCTGAATTCAAAAGTCTGGTTCATACGGTTTGTTTAAGCGTGAAATACGGTGCGGATTTTTTCGCCATTGGTGATGATGGCCTTGTACAGCAGTTCGAGGTCGAGCTTGCTTTCATCGCCGCTGTGGTTCGGCGTTACCACGATGTTGCCCCGCAGGGAAGCTTCGCTGTAAAAAGCCTCTTCCAGGTCGGCTGCATCAAAAGACAGCCGGAACGAAAGGCGGCGGGAAATATCCTCGATGTTCTGGTCGAACAGGATGCGGCCTTCTTCAATGATGGTCACCCGGTCGATCAGGTTCTCGAGGTCCTTTACCTGGTGGGTGCTTACGATAATGCAGCGGTCTTCGTCGAGGGCCTCCGCCAGTACTTTCCGGAACTGGCTCTTGCTCATGATGTCCAGCCCGTTGGTGGGCTCGTCCATCAGCAGGAAACGGGCATTGGTGGCCAGGGCAAAGGAGATGAGCACTTTTTTCTTCTGGCCGTAGCTCATGTTCTGCAGGGTATGGTCGAGCGGCACTTCAAACAGGCCCAGGTATTTGTCGAACCGCCCGGTATCGAAGCGCTGGTAAAAGGGCGCATGGTACCGCAGGAATTCGCGGATGGGAATATTGGGCAGAAAAAATTCCTCTGGAACCAGGAAAATGTCCTGCAGAAAGCGGGGCTGGCGGCGGCCCGGAACGAGTCCGTCCACCTGGATGCTGCCCTCCTGCGGAAACAGCAGGCCGGCAATGTTGCGGAGCAGCGTGCTCTTGCCGGTACCGTTCTTGCCCAGCAGGCCGTAAACATGCCCGGGCAGGAAACGCAGACTCAGGTTGTCGAACACCTTTTTCTTTCGGTAGCTGAAGTGCAGGTTCTGAATCTCGATCATACTAGAGTGTTTTAGTGTACTACTTGAATAGTACACTACGAAGATAAGCGCCTTTTTGTCGTTTCCAAATGTTTTTTTGGGAGGAGTGGCGGAAAAACATTTTTTCCGGTTGGACCTGGCGTAGGAGTTTACAAGTTTACCAGTTTACAAGTTCACTTGCTGGGTTTTCTTACCAGCCTGGCCGCTTCCCATCCGGATCCTCCCGGAAGGCCGCCGGCAAAGCAGGGAACCGCATGCCCCTCAGTCAACTTGTGAACCTGTAAACTTTTGAACTGGTGAACATAGCCGTGCCTTTCCTCAGAAAAACCCCTCCAAACGCTCCGGCCGGGATTTTGTATTTTGCACCCGAATCATCTATCCACAACCTGTAGCCGAAAGAGGCCGCAACGGCGGCCCGGCAGCGAACGGTACCGGAGCGGGCTACAGTAAAACATGACTATGCAGAAAGAATTACGGAAACAGGAGGCGCTGCGCTACCACGCCAAGGGGAAGCCCGGAAAGATCGAGGTGGTGCCGACGAAGGAGGCGAAGACCCAGCGGGACCTGTCCCTGGCCTATTCGCCCGGGGTGGCTGAGCCCTGTAAGGAAATCGCAGCCAACAAGGAAGACGTATATAAATACACGGCCAAGGGAAACCTCGTGGCCGTGATCTCCAACGGAACGGCGGTGCTGGGCCTGGGCGACATCGGCCCCGAAGCCAGCAAGCCGGTCATGGAAGGAAAGGGCGTACTGTTCAAGATCTTTGCCGACATTGATGTGTTCGATATCGAGATCAATGAAAAAGACCCCGAGAAATTCGTTCAGATCGTAAAGGCCCTGGAGCCCACCTTCGGCGGGATCAACCTGGAAGACATCAAGGCCCCCGAATGCTTTTATATTGAAAAGGAACTGCGCGAGCAGCTTTCCATCCCCGTCATGCACGACGACCAGCACGGCACGGCGATCATCTCGGCCGCCGCCCTGCTCAATGCCCTTCAGCTGCAGAAAAAGAAGATCGAAAAGGTGCGCTTCGTGATCAACGGGGCCGGGGCCGCGGCCATGGCCTGCGTTCAGCTTTATGTTTCCCTGGGCGCCCGTCCCGAGAACTTCTGCATGTTCGATATCAAGGGGGCGCTCCATGCCGAACGCACCGACCTGGAAGGGTTCAAGAAGAAGTTTGCCAACGCGAAACCCGACACCACCCTCGACCAGGCCCTGAAAGGCGCCGATGTGTTCATCGGACTCAGCGTCGGCAATGCCGTTACGGCCGAGATGGTCAAGGGCATGGCGAAGAACCCGATCGTATTTGCCATGGCCAACCCCGACCCGGAAATTTCCTGGGCAGATGCCACCGGCGCCCGGAACGACATCATCATGGCCACCGGCCGCTCCGATTTCCCGAACCAGGTAAACAACGTGCTGGGCTTCCCCTACATCTTCCGCGGTGCCCTCGACGTGCGCGCCACCCAGATCAACGAAGCGATGAAGCTGGCAGCCGTAAAGGCCCTGGCCGAAATGGCCCAGAGCCCCGTGCCCGATATCGTGAACCTCGCCTACAACACGAAGACCATCACTTTCGGTCCCGACTATATCATTCCGAAGCCCCTCGACCCGCGGCTGCTGGCCACCGTGGCGCCGGCCGTGGCCCGTGCGGCCATGGAGAGCGGGGTGGCCCAGAAGCCCATCCAGGACTGGGAAGCCTACGTGAACGACCTGAACAAGCGCCTCGGCCTCGACAACCAGGTCATGCGCGTACTTGGTTCCCGTGCCCGCCGCGACCCGCGCCGGATCGTGTTTTCCGAGGCCGACAATATCCAAGTGCTGAAGTCGGCCCAGATC
>DATAGL010000683.1:0-2732 GCA_036263755.1 Chitinophagaceae bacterium
GGGCGGCACGATAAGCGCGCCGTAAGGATGGCTGACCGAAACCTGGTCGTTAAACAGGCTTTCCACCCAGGTGCCTTTATATACTTCGGGAAGGGCGCGTCCCAGTTCTTTGTCCACCGTGCGCAGCACCCATTCCTTTCCGCCGGGGCCGTGCAGGTGCAGGTTGCGGGTTTGCCGCCCGCCGCCGGCCTCGTACGGCTGCAGCCCGCCGTAGAGCGTGTCGAGCCGCAGCACCGGTACGGTTACGGGCATGGTCCACTCTTTCCGGTAATGCCGGCCGAAGAGTTTCTGGTGCAGGGAAGGACGCAGGTATTGCGGCCCGGCCGCTACCCTTTTGGTGCGGGCCGAATCGGGGAGGGACGGCTGATCCTGTGCTGCCGCCTGAAGGCCGGCGCAACCCATGAACAAGGCTGCGCAGCCACTCCACAAACCGTTTTTCCAAACAGACCGTTCCCGTTTCATCTCCCGGAAGAGCTGAAAAAACCAGACCAAGGAATGTACGCTGTATGATGTAGGATGTACGGTGGGGCAGCGTGGGGCAGAAGCCTGGAAGGGCTGGATTACAGGGGCGGATACGGGGTGTAACCGGCAGGCTCAACGGGAGAACCGG
Source organism: Chitinophagaceae bacterium (assembly GCA_036263755.1). Taxonomy (GTDB): domain Bacteria; phylum Bacteroidota; class Bacteroidia; order Chitinophagales; family Chitinophagaceae; genus Flavisolibacter. Next base: position 611 of record DATAGL010000683.1, read on the forward strand.
TGTCCAACCTGAGTTTTAAACTTTTCACATTCCCCGCGTATCCCTACATTTAAAGTCCAAACCTTCACCCATGACGCCTATAAAAGTTGCCACCGCCCAGTTTGAGAACCAGAGCGGGGATAAAGCATACAACCTTTCCGTCATTGACCGTCTTTCAGCAGCCGCGGCTGCGCGCGGTGCGGAGATGATCGTATTCCACGAATGCTCCATTACCGGGTACACATTTGCCCGGCCGCTGGACCGCGCCGCCATGCTGGAGGTATCGGAAGAGATCCCTTCGGGCCCCAGTGTGCAGGAGCTGATCCGCATTGCGGGGAAAAACGGGATCGCCATCGGCGCCGGCCTGTTTGAAAAGGACGCTGCCGGCAGCATGTACAAGGGATATGTAGCGGTGGACGGCAGCGGCCTGCTGGCCAAGTACCGCAAGCTGCATCCGTTCATCAACCCGCACCTGACGCCCGGCGACGGCTATTGCGTTTTTGAATACAAGGGGTGGACCTTCGGCATCCTCATCTGCTACGACAACAATATCATCGAGAACGTGCGGGCTACCAGGCTGCTCGGGGCGGATGTCATCATCATGCCGCACGTGACCATGTGCACGCCCTCGACACGGCCGGGCGCCGGCTTTGTGGACCCCGCCCTCTGGTACAACCGCGAAAAGGATCCCACGTCGCTGCGCCTGGAGTTCGATGGGCTGAAAGGCCGCGGCTGGCTGATGAAGTGGCTGCCTGCCCGCGCCTACGACAACGCCGTGTACGTGGTGTTCTCCAATCCCATCGGCATGGACGACGACCAGTTGAAAAACGGCTGTTCCATGATCCTGGATCCCTTCGGCGACATCATTGCCGAATGCCGTGCGCTGGACGACGAATACGCGGTGGCGCTGCTTACCCCCGAAAAGCTGCAGCAGGCCGGGGGCTACCGCTACCTCAAAGCCCGCCGCCCCGACCTGTACCGCGACATCATCGGGCAGGAGCATGAGCCGGAACAAAAAGTGGTGTGGCTGCAGAAAGGTGAATCGGTCAATGGGTGAATGAGGGAATGTGCAGATGTGCAGGTTTGAGATGTACGGTGTACGGTGTACGATGTACGGCGTACGATGTACGTTTGTCCATCAAACCTCATTCATCAAACACCAAACACCGTACATCGTACATCATCAATAAAGTTGGGACTTTATAAGGTATAATAAATCTTTTGCGCTGCCGGCTTGCCTGGCCCTGGCTTTTCTCGCCCGTACAGCGCTGTGCCAGGCTGCGGAACATTATTCCGCCGGTGCAGGAAAGGATACTTCATTTGTGCTGTGCGCAGGCGCGGTGGCAGACCGTTTCCGGATCACGCTTACCTACCAGGGAAAGCCGGCAAAAGGGAAGCGTTATTCCACCGTATACTACCTGGATGCGGATCTGCGGTCCGGCAAAACACTGCGAAAATTACTGGCAGAGGAACAAAGGCCAATTGCCGAACCCCGGTTGTTTGTAGGCATCGGTCATATCGGTGTTTTTCAGAAAAGGAGGCGCCGCGATTTCATTCCGCCCTCATTGAAGAAGGGTGAAGCCCTGCCCGGAAAAAGTCCATACAGGGGGCATGCGGACCGCTTTTACCTGTTCCTGCAGGAGGAGCTTCTTCCGCTGATGGAAAACCGGTACGGTGCCGATACGGTCCGCACGCTGGTCGGGCATTCATTTGGCGGCCTGTTTGTGTGCTACAGCCTGCTGCGTACCGACCGTATGTTTCAGCGGTACTGCGCGCTCAGCCCTTCGCTTTGGGTCAACCGGCGGAACATCTTTGCTTACGAAGCCCGCCTGGCGGCACATACAAATCAGCTGCCTGTCTTTCTCTACCTCAGTGCCGGAAAAAAGGAGCGGCTCAACCGGATCCTGCCCGGAGTGCGCCGCCTGAACCAACGGCTCCGCCGGCGGCAGTACATGGGCCTGCACCTCGGCTATGCCGAGCACCGCGGCCGGGCCCACCACAGCCAGGTACCGGTTTCATTGAAATACCTGTTGGAGGAAGGAAAGTTTTGATGTGCAGATGTGCAGATGTGCAGATGTGCAGATGTGCAGATGTGCAGATGTGCAGATGTGCAGATGTGCAGATGTGCAGATGTGCAGATGTG
>DATAGL010000684.1:0-1676 GCA_036263755.1 Chitinophagaceae bacterium
TGGAAGATCGTAAAGACCATGGGTACCCGTATCACCAAAGTAACGCCGTTTGAAGGGGTGGCTGCCGAAACCGCGGGCGCCATTACCCTGTTCACCACCGAAGCCCTGAAGATCCCCGTGAGTACCACCCATACCATTACCGGGGCCATCATCGGCGTGGGTGCCACCAAGCGCCTGTCGGCCGTGCGCTGGGGCGTGACCATCAACCTGCTCTGGGCCTGGATCCTGACCATCCCGGTGAGTGCACTGCTGGCGGCGGGCGTATTTTATTTGGCACGCCTGTTCTTCTAGCGGGATTATTTCCGAGTTTTGCGGCCTAACGCTTTTTCCCGTATGGCAAAAATTCTGGTAACCGGAGGATGCGGCTACATTGGCTCGCACACGATCGTGGATCTGATTGAAAACGGATACGAAGTGGTTTCCGTAGACAACAACGTCCGCTCCAACGGCGGCATCATGAACGGCATTGAAAAGATCACCGGCCGGAAGGTGAAGAATTACAAGGTCGACCTCTGCAATTTCGACGACACCTTTGCCATTTTCCAGGAAAACACCGACATCCAGGGCATCATTCATTTCGCGGCCTACAAGGCTGTCGGCGAATCTGTGGAGAAGCCCCTGATGTATTTTGAGAACAACCTCGTTTCCCTGGTCAACCTCCTCAAATGCGTGCAGGAGTTCAAAACGCCCTGGTTCGTGTTCTCCTCTTCCTGTACCGTATACGGCAATCCGGACGAAATCCCCGTTACCGAGGCCACGCCGATGAAGCCGGCCGAGTCGCCCTATGCCGATACGAAGGTGATGGGCGAGCAGGTGCTTACCCGCTTCCAGTCGGCCCACCCCGCCACCCAGTGCATCCTGCTCCGTTATTTCAACCCGGTAGGCGCTCATCCCACTACTGCCATCGGCGAAATGCCGGTGGGCAAGCCCCAGAACCTGGTGCCGGCCATCACGCAGACGGCTGTGGGCAAGATCCCGAAAATGATGGTGTACGGATCCGACTACCCCACGCGCGACGGCTCCTGTGTACGCGATTATATCCATGTGTGCGATATCGCCCATGCCCATACGCTGGCCATCGACTACCTGCGCGACGGCCGCAACGAATCGGGCCGCGAGATCTTCAACCTCGGTACCGGCAACGGTGTAACGGTGCTGGAAGCCATCCATATGTTTGAAAAGATTAGCGGCCAGAAGCTGAACTACGAAATCGGTCCCCGCCGCCCCGGCGACGTGGTGGCCATCTACGCCAACAACGACCGCGCCCGCACCCGCCTGGGCTGGGAACCTGCCCGGGGCCTGGAAGAGATGATGGCCTCCGCCTGGAAATGGGAGCAGAAACTGAAGGAAGACGAGACGATGTTCACCTCTGCCAAATCGGAATTGAATTAGGATTGTTGGCCCGAACCCGTACTTTTGCGCCACAATCAAAACGGTTATGCTAAAAGAGATACAATCCACCGGCAAGAAGGACACCCGAAGCGGTTTTGGCGACGGGATCCTGGAGGCAGCCCGCAAGAACCCGAATGTAGTGGCCCTGACCGCCGACCTGGCCGGATCCCTGAAACTGCAGGGGTTCATGAAGGAATTCCCCGAGCGCTTTATCCAGTGCGGCATAGCCGAAGCGAATATGATGGGCATCGCCGCCGGCCTGACCATCGGCGGAAAAATTCCGT
>DATAGL010000685.1:0-3463 GCA_036263755.1 Chitinophagaceae bacterium
TCACGATTTACATCATTTATTACGTGGGAAAGCTGTTTCACCAAAACGGAAGGATTTTCATCCTTCGTTTATTTGGAGGGAATGAATCACTGACGGACACCACCAATAATATTTTACTGATTGCGTATTACCTGTTCAATATAGGTTATTCTGTTTTGCAACTCAGCTTTTGGGAGCCGGTCAGTGGATTCGACACTTTCATTTCATCTGTCTGCTCCAGGACAGGACTGCTGGTATTGATCCTCGCTGTAACGCATTATTTCAATATGCTGGCCATCTACGTTCTTTCGAAAAGAGCTTCGCTTTTTCTGATCACTAAAAAATAAAGTCATGAAAGATTTCATTGTTATCGCCTACCTGATTTACCTGCCCCTATCAGTTCTGCTTACCTTTTACGTTTCCAATAATCTTTTCAAAAACAGCATCGTGTATATGAAAGATATTTTCAACGGGCGGGAGGAGATTGCAAAGGCTACCAATTCATTATTTAAAATAGGATTTTACCTGCTGAATCTCGGATTTGCGTTGTATATACTCACTATTACCGATGTCGTAAGCACGACTCAATCAACCATTGAAGTGCTGAGTAAAAAGCTCGGCGGGTTTAGCATCTACCTGGGAATAATGCTCTTCATAAATATGTACCTGTTTTTCAGGGGAAAAAGGGTTTCCGGTGCGAAAAGACTCCCTCCGCAGGTGGCCTAGTTGATCCGGTAGGGTCGACCCTATATAAAGGTTAATGCAGGTTATGCTGGCTGGTCCTCCAAACCTGGCCGGAGGTTGGTTATGCGGAAAGATCATGCACACATTATTTCCCGGACATGGATTGATGGAGATAACAAGGCAGCTGCCAGGAGCAATCATGTGGAAGGAGCATAGCTGTTGGTATTTAGGCCGTACGAAGCGATAATTCGCGCTTCACAGAAATCAATGATGCATGCCATTTCTACTGCTCATATTGATCCCGGGTTCGGCTTCGATGGGCTGTCAACTGTTGCCGGAATATAATGGTGCATTAGCGGTAAATACGCTCCATCCTTCAAACCTTTATCAGCAGTTTATGGACAGGTTCATTCGAACTTTCTCAGTTGTCCAACGTGGGGCCGTAACGGAAGTGAGTGTTTGATTAAAAAGAAAGAGGTACTTCTGGCCAGAAGTACCTCTTTCTTTGGTTGTGCCCAGAACAGGAATCGAACCTGCACTTCCTTGCGGAAACCAGATTTTGAGTCTGACGCGTCTACCAGTTCCGCCATCTGGGCCATTGGGCAGGGGTTCCTGCCCGCTGAAAGGGGACAATATTACGATTTGTTCTCCAGTCCGGAATACAGCCGGCTCAGATATTTTTTCTTGAAGTAGTAGTCCTTCACGCGCAGCAGCGCTTCTTCGGTAAGCCCACCTTCTTCACTGCTTTCCACAATTTCTGCAACAGGTTCATAGATTTCTTTTTCGAGTGCCACAATACGCGGGTACAGGGCCGCTTTTTTATTCGGGTCCGGGTCAAAGCCTGCTTCCTGTACTTCCTCGCTCAGCTCCATCACTTCCATCAGGAAATCAGGGGGCAGGTTGTATTTTTCCTCCTCTTCCAGCAGGCCCCGCGTCATCAGCACATAAGCGATGGTGCGGTCACCGTCGTTCAGCGTTTTATAGCCTTCGTTGAGCCGGGCAGAGGCATCCAGCGCTTCGGCCTGGGCGGTTGCTTCCTCCTGAACGAAATAATCAGGGTGGTATTTGCGGCTTAGCTCCAGGTACCGCTGTCTTAACAAAGCCTTATCGGTCTTTAACCGGACCGGCAGGCCGAACCATTCAAAATAATCCATATCCGGGCTCAAAAACTATTTTTACAGCGTTCTGCTAGTTTCGGTTACAAAAATAACGCCTTCGTTTACAAATGCACAGGAATGAATGAATCGCTGACCGATGCCGAGGTAGTGGCCAACCTGAAGGCGCAGCGCGATATGGATGCCACGCTGCGGTTCCTCTACCGGCATCACTTCGAACCGCTGGCCCGCTACGTGACCCTGAACGGCGGGTCCGCCACCGACGCGGAAGACATCTTCCAGGAAGTGGTGGTGGCCTTCGTGTACCTCGTCCAGGGCGAAAAGTTCCGGGGCGAATCCAGCATCCGTACCTTCCTGTATGCGCTGAACCGCAATACCTGGCTGAACGAGTTGAAGCGCCGGGGACGGGCCGCCCGCCGCGAGCAGCGCTGGGAAGCCCTGCACCCGCACAGCGAGCGGAGCATCGGGCAGGTCATGGAAAGCCGCGAAGCCACCGGCCAGCTGCTACGGGTGATCGGGGAACTGGGCGAAGCCTGCCGTTCCATCCTGGTGAAGTTTTATTACGAAAACAAAACGATGCGCGAGATCCTGGCCGAGCTTGATTACGGGAGCGAACAGGTGGTGCGCAACAAAAAATACAAATGCCTTCGCCGGCTGGAAGAGCTGCTGCAAGCCCGACCGGCCCTGGCCCAACAACTCAATACGCTTTTGCATGAATGAATCGATACCCGATAGCGAAGCCCTGCTGATGCGCTACCTCGACGGCGAACTGTCCGACGCGGAGCGCTCGGTCTTTGAAGTACAGCTTGCCGGTGATCCGGCCCTGCAGCAGCGCCTCGAATCCCTGAGGAGCGCCCTGGCCGCCGTACGGCTCCACGGCATCCGGGAAGAAGTAGCCTCCGTGCACCGCTCCCTCAAAGCCGAAGGCGCCCTTTCCGCCGGCGCAAAAGTAGTGCCTCTCCGGACGAGGGTGTTCCGCGCCCTGGCCGTGGCGGCCTCCGTGCTGATGGTTGTGGCCGGGGTTCAGGCTTACCGCGTATTCTCGGTGACGCCGGAAACCGCCTGGTCAGAAGCCTATGCCGCTTATGAACTGCCGGTGCTGCGGGGGGAAACGGATTCCGCTTCGGCCTTGGTAGCGGCCTACGGGCGCGGCGAATATGAGACCGTGCGCCGGCTGGCCCTGGAGCACCGGAAGCTGACGCCCAAAGAAGAGCTGCTGACCGGACTGGTGCACCTGGATCGCGGACTGTACGGTCCGGCCGTACATCATTTTAACCGGGTGCTGGCCATAGCCAATCCTTACCGCCCCGATGCGGAATTCTACCGCTCACTCGCCTACCTGCGCCAGGGACGCCTGGATGAGGCCGCCGCCGAAGCCCGGCGCATCCGCAACACCCCGGGCCATCCTTACGCGCAGCAGTTCACCGATAAATACCTGCGGCAGCTGAAGTGGCTGCAGTGGCGGGAAGGAATGTAAGTGCATGGAGCGGGTTTATAATTTAAAGAGGGATAATAAGCAATATTCAATGTTCAATATTCAATGTGCAAAGCAGGAAGAGGGAACAGATGAACAAGGAATAACGATTGAAGAAGGATGAATTACTAAGCCAAGTGATTATTGAATATAGTATAATCAAGTTTCCTCCTTTACTCAATGATCAATTTAATCTTGCATGCACTTCGCT
>DATAGL010000686.1:0-2841 GCA_036263755.1 Chitinophagaceae bacterium
TAAGGAGCCATCCGGAAACGGGTGGCTTTCTGTTGCACGCAAAGGCGCAATGAAGCACAAAGGCGCCAGCGCTTTCCTTCGCGTCTTTGCGGAACTTCGTGTCTTTGCGTGAAACTTCTGCAGCCTGCTAAAGAAGGTACAGCCTGGAAAAGTTTTCCTTCAGGCAACCTTCCCTCCCTTTTCTGCATTTATCTTGTCTATACGACCATGGAACTGGAACAACTGCTCACCGAATGCAAAAAGGGAAGCCTGCCGGCGCAAAAATGCGTGTTCGACCGCTTTGCCACCTCCATGTTCCTCGTGTGCCGGCGTTACCTGAAAAGCGACGAATTGGCGGAAGAGGTCCTGATGAACGGATTCCTGAAATTTTTCCAGGGCCTGACCGCTTTCCGGTACCTGAACGAAGCCGCAACGGCGGGCTGGCTGAAAAAGATCATGGTGCGGGAATGCCTGATGGAGCTCCGGTCGGCACCGATGCTCCATATAGCGGTGGAATCCCTGCCCGAACCGGGCATCGATCCCTGCATCCTCCACGACCTTTCCGCTGCCGAGATTTTCCGGCTGATCACCGCACTGCCGCAGGGCTACCGCACGGTGTTCAACCTGTACGAAGTGGAAGGCTACAGCCACCGCGAAATTGCCGAAGCCCTGGGCATCAGTGAAGGCACTTCCAAGTCGCAACTGAGCAAAGCCCGGCAGCTGCTGCAACAATTACTCATTCAAAAAGACGGAGATCATGCCTTCCGCAAAACCAAATAACCCCATCGCCCAAAAGCTGGAGGGTCTGGACGAAGTGCCCGGTGGGTTCCGGTTCCGTCCCGATACAACCTGGAACCGCCTGGAATCCGCCCTGGCACCGGCACCGGGCCGAAGAAAAAAACAGGCCCTTCTTTATGCTGCCGCGCTGCTCTTCCTGCTTGCTGGCGGGGGACTGCTGTACCACGGCGGGCAGCGGGAACCGGCCCGGGTGGTGACCACCCGCCCGGCGCTGCAAAAGGAAAAGCGGGTCCTGCCGGTTCCGGCCGCCCCGTTGCCTCCGGCCGTTTCTTCCGGCGTCCCTGCGGCGGTTTCCGCACCGCGTCAAAAGGCTTCGGCGCCCCGGCCGGTCCCGTTGGAGCGTTTAACCCCGGACCCATTGACCGAAACCGCTGTGGCTGCCGTGGAGGAAACCACGCCGCTCCCGGATACGGCAGTGACGGCTACCGCACCGGCTAACGCTGCAAAACGGTTCCGCATCGCTCATATCAACGAAGTATCCGAACCCCGGAGGCCGGCCCCTGCGGTCCCCGGGCGCCCTTCCCTGGTAGTGACTTTCCGCCACCCTTCCCGTTCCGTCCCGGAAATTTCCGGAGCAGTGGAAGAGCCTGTGCCGGAACCGGCACAGCGGCCCCGGATCTCTTTTCGAAACAGTTCCAAACCATAACATATGCGCCCATTTTTCCTTTTCCTGCTCCTGGCCACCGGCAGCAGCAGGAGCCTCTTTGCCCAGACGGAAGCCTCTTCCCCCCTGTTTCGCCCGGCCGGAACCGAAGCCCTGTTCCACCAGCCTTCACCCGGGACCCTCCCGTACCGTTACATATTTCTGCTGCGCAACGGAAACCGGATGAGCCTGGAGCTGTCGCACCCCGCGCAGCTGGGTCTTGTGGCCGATCCCGATTCCCTTGCCCGGCAGGCCTGGAACGACCTCTCCCGGCTTTCCGACAGCCTGGGCAAGCCCCTGGTCAGCCGGCGGATCGATATGGTTATAGGGGAAGGGGAAAAGAAAGTGCGGATGCTGGAATACCCCCAGCGGGCCGATGTCTTCCGGATCAAGGGGGACGACATTGCCCAGCTGAAAACCGAGCAGGACACGTTAAGGATGCACCTGTTCACCGACTCGAAATCCACCGGGTCCGAAGCCGGGGTGCCGCAGCCTTATTTCCTTCAGCTGGAGCTCAACAACCTTTCTGACCTGTCCGCGCTCGGACCCCGGGAGCTGGAAGAAGCCCTGCAGCTGCTGCGGGAGGACAAAGCCCCCAAGTTTGAAAAGCAAAAGTTATCCATAGACTTCAGCCGGCATGCCGTGGTATATGATGCCCGGCAGCGGAAGCGGGTGACTGCACAAATGCTGCCTCCCAAAGAGGGATCCAACCGGGCTTTCCTGCGGCCCTATTTTCAGGTGGCGCTGCAGTACGGGCGGGGTGCCTGGCTTCCTTCAGCCGGTGCCGGCCTGGAGATCGAGCATCATGCTTACACCAACAGCACCCGGCAATACAAGCTCGTTTGGGAACCTTATTTCCTGTTCGGAACCCAGGGCGAAAAGCTGGCCACCCGCCGCAACGACTTTCTCACCTTCAAATACAGCTACCTGGTCAGGGAAGCCCGCCGCAAGGAACTGCTCATGGCCACCCAGGTTTCCCTGGGCTACCTGATCCACCGGTCCGGCACCTTCTTCGAACGCCATACGTTCAAAGCTTCCGTACCCGGGCTGCAAACGAAAAATCTTTTGCTCGAACCCGAGTTTTTCTTCAATGGCCTTTTCAAAAACGTAAGCCCTTCGCTGAAGCTCAGCCTGAGTTTTTAAGTAGACTGGAAGCAGTTGACCAGTTGACCAGTTTACAAGTTCACAAGTGGATAAGCCTCCAATAGCTCCTTTTCTCCTTAGCTCTGCGCGAAACCGGGCTGCCTCCTGCAACCACTTCGGTACCGGTTCGGCAAAGCCAAATTAGTGCACCGCTCCAGCCACTTCCCCGCTTTTGTGACGGTCTTCGGTAACAGGCGGGACGGCCGCCGGGAAAAAGGGTGATGAACCGCAGTCTTTCCCCGGATTTTCCTCATTGCTTCCTCTTTGCTTCCCCGGTT
>DATAGL010000687.1:0-2932 GCA_036263755.1 Chitinophagaceae bacterium
AGGAGCTAATGAGTTTTTCTCCGTGTCCTCCTTTCCTCCTTTGCCCTGCGCGAACCCTCCGGTAATCCAAACCACAAACGCCAAACCCCAAATTATAAACCTCAAACTATAACCCCCTTTCTTCCCGCTTCAATGTTTTTCCTTCACGCTTCAGTTGTTTTTCCCCTTTCCCGATACGGGCGGGGGACTACTTTTAAACCCACAACTGATTGTCCGGTCCGTCAAAAAGGATATTTCAGTTTTCTCATGTGCAACAGCAGGTGATTCTCTAATCGGCCTGCTTTTTTTTTACCTGGCCGGTAAAAAACAGCCACTTCCCGTAATGTGCAACCGTGCTTAAAACAGGTGCCTTTTTTACTGAAGCATGAAAAAAAGGGGCTGAAGCATGATTCCCGAGCCCCTATCCCGTGCCGGGCCCCTGAAGGCTGAAACCCGCTACACTCCTGTGCTTTCAGGGTTTTACCACTTGTAATGAAAATCTTCCTGTCAACAAAAAGCGGTGGCGAAGGAGCCGGGGGCTGAATAGATTTGGAACGAATAGCTGCTGCTTGCCCCGCTTGTTATACCATATGATTAAAGATTCTGTGTTTAAGGCCCTGTTTATTCCGCTGGTAGGCATGCTGTTGCCGGTCCTCTCCCATCTGGCCCGTTACGACGGCCGGCCGGCCGGGCACGTACTGCTTTCCAACCTGTTCTTTATTTTCACCTCCTTCCTTATCTGGCAGGGCTGCGTAGGCATCGTGTCCCGGGTGCGGCGTACGCCGGGCCTCCGCGGACGCACTTTCACCAAGCTGATCCTGCTCTGCTTCCCTACCACCCTGTTCGGTGCGGGCGTCACTTCCATCTCCGCGGCCTCCTGGCAACAATATATGTACGGGGAAATCCGTTGGGATCTTGTCTGGCGCACGGCCGGAGGAAGTGCGCTGGTTGCCCTGATCCTGACGCTGGTGTACGAAATACTTTTCCTGAGCAAGGAGCATGAGCTGGATACGAAGATCGTGGACCAGCTGGACCGCGAACGCCAGCAGGCGGAGATTGCCGTTCTGCGGAACGAGCTCGATCCGCATTTCATGTTCAATTCGCTGATCGCGCTTTCGCACCTGATCGATGCCGACCCGCCGAAAGCCCTGCTGTTCAACCGCAAGCTTGCCCAGTCGTACAAGTACCTGCTCATGAACAAGGACCGGGAGCTTATCTCGCTGGAAGAAGAACTGCGATTTATAGAAGACTATTTTTTTCTCCTGCAGATCCGCCACGATCACAAGCTGCAGCTCCGGTTCGATATCGACCAGGCACGGTCGGGGGCCACGCTGATCCTGCCCTGCGCCCTGCAGATCCTGGTGGAGAATGCCATCAAGCACAACCAGTTTTCCGAGGAAAAGCCACTACAGATCCTGATTGCCCTGAACGACGGCTATCTGCGCGTCGAGAACAACGTACATACCAAAGCCTATTCTATTGAATCGACCAATACCGGCCTGCGGAACCTGAGCACGCGCTCACGGCTCATCTGCAACCGCGAGATCATTATCCATAAATCTAGGGACCGTTTCTGCGTAAAGCTTCCGGTCCTCCAAAACCAGCCATATGACAACAGCCATCGTAATTGAGGACGAAAAACCAGCCGCCCAGTACCTGATTTCCACGCTCCGTGAAATTGAGCCCGACATACAGATCAAGGCCACGCTCACCAACATTGAACAAAGCATCGAATACCTGGCGGCGAACGGTGAGGCCGACCTGATCTTCAGCGACGTGCAACTGCCCGACGGCCTTTCCTTTTCCATCTTCGAACAACTGAACATTAACCTGCCCATCATTTTTATCACCGGTTACGATACGTTTATGATGAATGCATTCGAATGCAACGGCATCGATTACCTGCTGAAGCCCGTATGCCGGGAAGACCTGGAAAAAGCCCTGAAGAAGTACAAGAAGCTGGAATCGCATTTCACGCCGGCCCCGCAGTCGCTGGACAACCTGCTGCATTACCTCAACGGCCACCGGCGCCGCCGGCTGGTGGTAAAGAAAGGCATCGAGCATATTGCCCTGCCCCTGGATGAAGTGGCGCTGCTGTATACCGAAAACAAGATCGTGTATGTTCTGGACCGGAACGGGCGCAAGTACCTGGCCGATAAAAACCTGTCCGACCTGGAGGCGGAGCTGGACGGGAAAAGCTTCTTCCGCGCGAACCGCCAGTACATCGTCAATATCGATTACATCAAAGGCTTCAAGCCTTACGAGCGGGTGAAGCTGCAGGTGGACCTTACCCTCCCCGACACCAGCCATTGCATCATCATCTCCCAGGAAACCGCCCCGCAATTCCGCAAATGGATCTATGAGGCCTGATGGGAATGTACGATGTACGGTGTACGATGTATGATTGACACTGTCGTCTGCACAAACACAGTAGGCCCGCTATTCCGCACACATCGTACATAATACATCGTACATCGTACATCGTAAATAATAAAGCCCCGGAGCAATCCGGGGCTTTATCTTTTATCTCGGTCGGCTTTATGCTTTTTTGAATTTCCGCTCCAGGCTCAGCTGGCCGCTGGAGTTGGAGACTACCTGGTACCAGCGGTCCTGATCCTGCAGGGTGATGTGGTATTTCAGGCCTTCGTCGGTAGTGATCTCGGTCACGCCGAACACTTCCTTATCGCCGAAGCGCTGCTTCAGCTTCATGATGATGAAGGGGGGCAGCTCGCGGGCACCGTAATAGCGTTCGGTGCGCACCACCTGCCCTTCCGCATCGTACTTTACCTTATACTTGATCTCATTGTTTTCAAAGTATACTTCGTAGCTGCTTCCCGATTCATACCACGATACTTTCTTAGCGGTAGGGAATGACTGCTTGAACAGCTTCAGCAGTTTTTCGTCCACAGATGGGCTGGCGGCGCTGGCTGCAGTAGTGAGGGTTGCGAGGAGT
>DATAGL010000688.1:0-1700 GCA_036263755.1 Chitinophagaceae bacterium
TGAGGACCGAACATGGCAAGTCAGCCACCCGCCAGCTTCGCTCTCAGGAACTCGTGCCTGGTGTAATTTACGGGGGTGCGCAGGAAGTGAACTTCGCTGCTCCGGCCAAGGCTTTCCGGCCGTTGGTGTATACACCGAATTTCCAGCTGGCAGACGTAACTGTGGATGGTAAGACCTACCGCTGCATCCTGAAGGACCTGCAGTTTGACAAGGTATCGGAAGAGCTGATCCACGTAGACCTGCTCGAACTGGTAGAAGACAAGAAGATCGTAGCCACCATTCCGCTGAAATATGTGGGTGCCGCGGCCGGTGTGAAAGCCGGTGGTCGCCTGGTGGTGAAGATGAAGGCCCTGAAGGTAAAGACCTATCCCCGTTTCCTGCGTGAGCAGATCGAGGTGAACGTTGAGCACCTGGAAATCGGAGAGAACGTACGTGTGGAAGACGTGAAAGTAGAAAACTACGAAGTGCTGAACTCTGCCCGTATTCCCATCGCTTCCGTGGTTACCACCCGCGCCCTGCGTCAGGAAGAAGCGGCAGCGGCTGCAGCACCGAAAGGCAAGAAATAATCAATCCCTCTTACCTCTTTTTGAATCCCGCTCCGGCGGGATTTTTTATTACCTGAAACCGACCGATATTTGGATTATGAAGTTTCTGATTGCCGGCCTCGGCAATATTGGTGATGAATACGCGCACACCCGCCACAATATAGGTTTCGACGTGGTTCAGGCGTTTGTTCAAAAACACGGAGGTGTCCTGCAAACCGACCGGCTGGCCTACAAAGCGGAGGTGCGGTGGAAAGGCCGTACGTTTGTATGCATCTGTCCGACCACGTACATGAACCTGAGCGGAAAAGCCGTCAAGTACTGGATGGATAAAGAAAAAATTGACCGGCAGAATGTTCTGGTAATCGTGGATGATCTGGCCTTACCGTTAAACAAAATCCGCATACGCCCCGGGGGTTCCGATGCCGGCCACAATGGTCTGAAAAGCGTACAGGAAGTGCTGGGCACTACGGAATACCCGAAGCTGCGGTTTGGTATCGGTAATGATTATCCCAAAGGCCGGCAGGTAGAGTTTGTGCTGGGCAAATGGAGAGCGGATGAAACACCCGTAGTGCAGGCTAAGATCCGGACCTGCGTTGAAATTATCGAGCACTTTTCCACCATGGGGCTTCCGGCTACCATGAATAAGTTCAACAATATCGAAATATTACTATGACGAGTAATACTTATTATTTATTTTAGCGCACCAACCGCTATAAAATCCCCACTTAAAGTCCAATTCCCGCGTAAAGCCATAAATAAATGGGATATACATCAACGCACATGATATCCTGTTGTATTTAAACTAAAACCCACTTCTTTTATGAAGATTTTTTGTGTAGGCCGTAATTACGCAGATCATGCAAAAGAGCTTGGCAATGACGTACCCGACGAGCCCGTTATTTTTATGAAGCCTAAGAGTGCCCTGTTACAGGCACATACCCCTTTCTACTATCCCGAGTTTACCAACGAACTGCATTACGAAGCAGAACTGGTGCTGCGGATTTCCAAGAACGGAAAATACATCCAGGACAAGTTTGCCAACAAGTATTACGATGCGGTTACCGTAGGCATTGACTTTACCGCACGGGATATACAGAATGAACTGAAGGCAAAAGGTCTGCCCTGGGAGAAAGCAAAGGCCTGGGACAATTCCGC
>DATAGL010000689.1:0-2352 GCA_036263755.1 Chitinophagaceae bacterium
TAGCGCCAGGCAAAGAGGAAATTCAGATGGGGCTCGTTTAGGGGTGATCAGGATTCTTGTTTGGGCTCGCCGCCTTCGTCCTTGATCTGGCGGAAGATGTTTTCCATCTTGAACACGTAGTCCAGCGTATCGTCGTGGAAGAACCGCAGCTCGGGAATGCGCCGCAGCTGGTGCTTCACGCGGGCGGCCAGTTCGCGCTTCACCTCCCAGGCCCGCTCCTCGATCTTTTTCAGGGCTTCGGCCGGTGCGGCCACCTGGAAGAGGCTCAGGTACACCCGGGCTTCCAGCAGGTCGGGTGTTACCTTGACCGACGAAATGGACACCATGCCCCCGTCGAGCATGTTCAGTCCGAGCCGCTGGAAAACGGCGTTGATCTCTTCCTGCAAAAGGCTTCCCACCTGCTTTTGACGTTTTCCTTCCTGCATAGCGCACTGTTTAATTGGCTGTAAAAGTAGTTACTTTGCTCCTTTCAAATACTGTGCTTACCCCACCAAATGAAGAAGTATTCCCGGATTTTTCGCTATTTAAAAGCCTATAAAGGATCCATTTCCCTCTATATCCTGTTCATCCTGCTGTCCATCGTCTTCGGCATCATTTCACTGGGCATGCTCATGCCGTTCCTGGAACTGATCTTTAACGGCGACGACAAGGGCGTCAGCGGGTTCACCAAGGCCACCAACAACGACCTGGTGCGCGCCATCCGTACGTTTCTGCTGAACTATATCCAGGACCACGGCAGCGGGTTCGAAGGCAAGATGAAGGCGCTGGCCCTTATCTGCGGACTGATCATCGTCTCCATCTTTTTCAAGAACGTGTTCCTGTATGCGGCCAACTACATCCTCAACCCGCTGAAGAACCGCATCGTCAACAACATGCGCACGGAATTGTATGAAAAGATCCTGCGCCTGCCCATCGGCTACTTTACCGAGAAAAAGAAGGGGGACCTCATCAGCCGCATCACCAACGACATCGGTGAAGTGGAAGGCTCGCTCGTGGGCGCCCTAGAAGGCTGGGTGCGCGACCCGCTGACCATCGTGCTGAACTTCGCCTTCCTGTTTTACATCAGCCCGCAGCTCACCGCCGTGGTGCTGCTGGCCATTCCCTTCGTGGGGCTGGTAATCGGCCGGATCACGCGGCGGCTGAAGACCCAGTCCATCGATGTATCCCAGAAATACTCCGAGTCGGTTTCCGTGCTCGACGAAACCCTGACCGGCCTGCGCGTCATCAAGGCGTTCAACGTGGAGGGGCTGCTGCGCAGCCGCTTCGGCCGCATCAACGACGAGCTGCTCCAGGCCAAGAATGCCATCGGCTACCGCCGCGATCTTGCCTCGCCTACTTCCGAATTCCTCGGGGTGATCGTGTTCTGCGGGATCCTGTATTTCGGCGGCCGCTGGGTGCTGAGCGGCAGCAGCACGCTGGAAGCCTCTATGTTCATCTCCTACCTCGGCCTGTTTTACCAGATCATCAACCCGGCCAAGGCGCTGTCCACCTCGTTCAGCAACATGCAGAAAGGCACGGCTGCGATCAGCCGCATCGAAGAAGTGCTGCAGACTCCCGTGACCGTGGATGAAAATCCTTCGGGCCGCCGGCTGGAGGCCTTCCAGCACAGCATCGAGCTGCGCAACGTTTCCTTTGCCTACGACGGCGTGGACGTACTGACCGATATCAACCTGACGGTGGAGAAGGGCAAGACTGTGGCCCTGGTCGGCTCTTCCGGGGCGGGCAAATCCACCCTGGCCGACCTTATCCCCCGCTTTCACGATGTGACGGGCGGACAGCTGCTCATCGACGGGGTGGACATCCGCGAATACTCGCTCCGTTCGGTGCGCGAGCAGATCAGCATCGTTACACAGGAACCGATTCTGTTCAACGACACCATCGCCAGCAACATCCGCCTCGGCAAGCAGGATGCTTCCGACGGGGAAGTGGAGGAAGCCGCGCGTATCGCCAATGCCTTTTCCTTTATCGAACGGAAGGAAGCCGGCTTCGGCACCAACATCGGCGACCGCGGCATGCGCCTCAGCGGGGGCGAGCGCCAGCGCCTCACCATCGCCCGGGCCATCGTCAAGAACCCGCCGATCCTTATCCTCGACGAAGCTACCTCCTCACTCGATACCGAAAGCGAGCGCCTCGTGCAGGACGCGATCAACCAGATGATGCAGCACCGCACCAGCATCGTCATCGCGCACCGCCTCAGCACCATCCGGCACGCGCACGAGATCATCGTGCTGCAGAAAGGCCGCATCGTGGAACGGGGCACCCACGAAGAGCTGCTGCGGAAAGGAGGCTATTATTACCGGCTCGTGCAGATGCAGGAAGTGAAATAATGTACGATTTACGATGTACGATGTA
>DATAGL010000690.1:0-2681 GCA_036263755.1 Chitinophagaceae bacterium
AGTGCCCTCGCCCGCAGCATTCCCGGGCCGGGACGCTTTGCCGGTCTGCACTTTTTCAACCCGGCGCCCCTGATGAAGCTGGTGGAAGTGGTGGGCACGCCCGGAACGGATCCCGAAGTGCTCCAGCGGCTGACCGCCTTCGCCGCATCCCTGGGCAAGACGCCCGTTCCCTGCACCGATGCGCCGGGGTTCATCGTCAACCGGGTGGCGCGGCCCTATTACATCGAGGCCCTGCGGCTGGTCGAAGCGGGTGCTTCCTTCGGGCAGGTGGACCGGCTGCTGGAAGCCCGCGGGTTCCGCATGGGGCCTTTCCGCCTGATGGACCTCATCGGCAACGATGTGAATTATGCTGTTTCCTGTTCCGTGTACGAGCAGCTCGGCCGGCCCGAACGCCTGCGTCCCTCGCCGCTGCAGCGGGAAAAGGTGGAAGAAAACGCTTTGGGCCGCAAAACCGGCCGCGGTTATTACACCTACGAAGGTTAAGGCGGCCGGTCCGCCTGTTTGGCTTACTTTCGCGCAGCATTTGACCTTCATTTCAATCAACGACTTCCGAAATGGTTCTTGTCACGGGCGGCACGGGCTTTCTGGGCGCTTACATCATCCGCAATCTGGTTCAGAAAGGGCTTCCCGTCCGCGCGCTGCGTCGTTCCGCAAAAACCCCTTTTTTTATGGATGCTTCCGTCCGCGACGCCGTGGAATGGGTGGAAGGCGATGTGCTGGATGTGATAGCGCTGGAAGAAGCCCTGCAGGGCGTGGATTCGGTGATCCATTCGGCGGCCGTGGTTTCCTTTCATAAAAGCGAGCGGCAGCGGCTTTACGCCGTGAACGTGGACGGCACGGCCAACGTAGTGAACGCGGCCATCGATGCCGGCGTGCGGCGCTTCCTGCATGTCAGCTCCGTAGCCGCCCTGGGTCGCTCGGGAATGGAAGAAACGGTCAGTGAAAACCGTAAATGGGAAGTCCGGGGCGAAAACACGCACTATGCCATTTCGAAGCACCGCGCCGAACTGGAAGTGTGGCGCGGCTTTGCCGAAGGCCTGGGCGGCGTGATGATCAACCCCAGCACCATCCTGGGCTTTGGCGACTGGCACCAGTCGTCCTGCGCCATTTTCCGCAATGCCTACAACGAGTTTCCCTGGTACACCAACGGGGTGAACGGCTTCGTGGGTGTCGAAGACGTGGCTGAGGCGGCTGTGCAGCTGCTGCAGTCCGACCTTCACGGCAAGCGCTACATCGTCAACGCGGAGAACCTGTCGTTCCGCACCCTGTTCGATACCATCGCCGATGGCTTTGGTAAAAAGAAGCCGCACCGCCACGCCACGCCGGCTCTCGGCGGACTGGCCTGGCGCCTCGAATCGATCAAGGCGGCCTTCTCGGGCCGCCCGGCCCTGCTCACCCGGGAAACCGCCCGGGTGGCCCAGTGCCGCACCCGGTTCGACAATACCGCGCTCCTCGGCGACCTGCCCGGTTTCCGCTACCGGCCGCTGGCGGAGGTGATCCCGGCCGCCTGCAAAAAATACCTCCGGGCACTAGAAAACGGACAGCTTACGTTATAGCTTTACCGCACAAGCCGATCTTATGAAAAAACTATCCGCGCTGGGCACCCTGCTGCTCCTTTCCCTTCTTTCCTTTTCCCAGGTTTCGCTTTCCGGGCACGTGGTGGACGCTGATACCAAACTCCCGCTGGAAGGCGCTTCGGTTTTTGCCCAGAATACCACCAAAGGGGTGATCACCGATAAGGAAGGCGCGTACCGGCTGTCCCTGCCGGCCGGGGGATACGAGCTCATAGTGTCCTATACCGGTTACGTCAGCCGCGTGTTGCCGCTGGAAGCGAGGGCCGACCAGCAGCTGGAGATCGAACTGAAAAAAGAAGAAAAAAGCATGGGAGAGGTGGTGGTCACCACCACCAACCGGGTAGCGGACGGATGGGAAAAACACGGTTCGTTCTTCCTGGAGCATTTTATCGGCAAAACCCCCGGGGCCGACAGTTGCGTGCTGCTCAATCCGGAAGTGCTGGAATTTTTCTGGTACAAGCGCAGCGAAAAGCTGAAGGTGCTGGCCACCGAACCCCTGTTGATCGCCAACCGCGCACTGGGCTACAACCTGCGCTACACACTCGACTCGTTTCTTTTCTTCCATAAAACCGGGCTGTCTACCTACCGCGGCTCCTGCTTTTACCAGCCGATGGAAGGCGACAGCGTTACGGAAGCCCGCTGGGCCGACGCCCGCCTCCAGGCCTATACGGGCTCCCGCCTGCATTTCCTGCGCGCGTATTACGACAGCAACCTGGTCAAAGAGGGGTTTACCGTAGACCTGCTTTCCGAAACGGACCAGCGGCGCTTCCACCGCCTTTCCAACCCCTATGACACCATTTATTATCTCTTCAACGACTCCACGGCTGCGGCCGACCTGTTTTTCCCGCGGAAAGTGAGCATTACCTATACCAAAAAGGCGCCTGAGCCCCGGTACCTCAAAAGCGCAGGCCTGCCCGCCGACGTACCCGTGCAGATCTCCTATGTGGACCTGCTGGAATCCATCCTCATTCAGTCGAACGGCTTCTTTTTCGACCAGCGCAGCTGGATCAATCAGGGCTACTGGAGCTGGAAGAACCTGGCGGACCAGCTGCCGTATGATTATGAGCCGGAGTAGTGGTGGCGTTTGGGGTTTGGCGTTTGAAGTTT
>DATAGL010000691.1:0-4029 GCA_036263755.1 Chitinophagaceae bacterium
CAGCAGGCCAATAACAACACACCATTTTTTCATACGCATGATATTCGATTGCAGTGGTTCGTTCATCCGGAATGTAAGAATAAACAGCAAGTTAGGACAAAACGAAGGAGCTTACCCCGGGAAGAGAAACCCGTCCAGCGCCCCGGTGAACCGTTCCCAGTTGGCCTTTCCCATAGTTCGTTCGTCGATGACAAGGTGGTGGTACCGGTGGTTCCGGCCTTCAAGGTTCGGGTCGAGGGAGAGCAGCCGGCAGGAAGAAAGGTGATTATAGGCAATCTGCTGCCACCTCCGGTAGCTCACCAGTTCATCCCTTGGGTCCATCACCACCAGCGTGGGTATGCGGAGGGGCCCGAAGCCGGATCTGAGGACTTTTCGCTCCTCATCAAACAGGATCCGGTAAACCGATAGCGGAAGGGATGGATTGGCACGGTATCCTACAGGCGTAAAGCTGGGAAGGGTTCTTTTCCCGCCCAGGGGAAAAAGCAGCCGGAGGGCATAGGCATGGCGGCGGATGCCGATGGCCGGGGCTACCAGCACTTGCTTATCAAAGGCTGCACCCTCCTGCTGCCCGGCGATCATTGACTGTCCCAGGAGGGCACCGAGGGAATAGCCGAGGAAATACAGCGGCACCCCGCTTTCCGCCGCGGCCCTTCTGGCCCGGTCATACCCTTCCTGCATTTCTCCCGCCCAGAGCCCCGGCGTTACCTCCTTCATTTCCCGGCTGCCTTCCCCATGGCCCGACAGGTGCACCAGGTACACCTCCGAGCCCCTGCAGGACAGCCAGTGCACGAGGGGCAGCATGGCGGAAGGCTTCAGGTTCAGTCCGTGTACGACCAGGGTAACGGCCGTGCGCTGCGGAAGGGAGGCGGGATAAAAGGTGATGGCGGGTTCCAATGTTTCGGGCCGAGTTTGATAGTGATGGCCGAAGGTAGTTGCCTCCGGCTTTGTTCGGAAGCAACTGGTTTATGCTGCTCAAAAAAAAGGGTCTTAGGGATGTACCGGTACAACGCCGGTCCCTTTACATTTGTCCGGATGGTTATGAACGTAAAGATGCTCCTCATCGCTTCCCTGATTTCCGGTTCCTGTTTTGCGCAATTTAACCGGTCCGTTACCCTCCGGGCCATGGCCAACATCAACCTGGCAAAGTCCGGACTGGGAAACAATGATGCCGGGGCCGGTCTGGGGCTGGATGCTTCTTTCTTTTCCCGGAAACGGCTGCAGGTGCTGGTGGAAGCGGCCGGCGACCGGTTCATCGGCGATAAAATGCTGGAAGTGGACCCACTTACCGGTGAAGAAGCCGGCAATGCCGCGGTGTACAGTTTCCGGGCGGGCCCGCAGTACTTCATTACCCGGGAAATAGCCCTGGCCCTTACGTACGGACCTACCTGGCATTCCGTCCGGTCCTTTAACGCAACCTTATCGGGTGGGTTTAAAGGCAGCTTCACCGGCTTTACCGGCGCGCAGAAACGGTTTGTGGCCAAGCTGTATTTCGTAAGCGTGCCTGACCCCGTGCAAAGCCTGCAGTACTTCGGCGTGGGCCTTGGCTACCGGTTCTGATCCCTGCTTCCGGTGACCGGAGCGCTTCAATTCATTAGGTACCCCTTACCTCCCTGAAAGAGTACAAAATTCTTCCCATTACAGCCACTTCCGTTTCTCTGCCTTGAAGGAAGGAACGCTTCTTCCTGCCCATCGTTTACCGGTCTGCAGACAAACGTAAGCATCACAGCAAGTAAATACACTGTTGCAGGCTAACCTTTGGCAGCCCGGTCTGGCTGAAGCTCATAAAGCGTACCCGGCGCTCCAAAAAATACCGTCCTGTGCCATTGCTTTAATGAAAAACATCCATTTACTTTGTATTTCAAAGTGCTTCGCAAGAGGAAGTACTGTTGACATAGACTATTCCTTCAGACACAATGAGAAAGGAAGGCCGGAGCGCAGTCCATGCCTAACAAAAAACTGATTTATGAAAGCCGAAATTCTGTCCAACATCGACAACCCCCGCCAGCTCGAACAACTGTACCGGCAGAACGCATCTGCCTTCAAACACCAGTTCAATTTATTGTACCCGGAGCTGAAGGACCATCCGCTGGCCCGCTTCTGGAAGGAACGCCTGAATTACGAGGGCGAAGAAGTGCATTGGGGATCGGCACGCGACACCAGCTTTGTGCTGATCGCCGCGGTGCTGGCCGGATTCATTGCGAAGCTGCCGGTTTTTTTCCACCTCGATGAAGCAGCTTTTTACCAGCGCAACATCGGCTTTATCATATTCCCCTTCCTCATCCTGTACTTTGCCTGGAAGAACCGGGTAACCACGTCGTCCGTCCTTTTCCTGATTGCCGCCCTGCTGGTTTCGGTGTTCTATATAAACGTGTTGCCCTCCTTCCCGCAAAGCGACAGCCTCCTGCTGGCCTGCCTGCACCTGCCCCTGTTCCTCTGGTGCCTGCTGGGCTTTGCCTATTCGGAAGGCAGCCTGAAGAACCACCCGAAGCGGCTGGGCTTTTTGCGGTACAACGGCGACCTGGCCGTGATGACCGCCATACTCGTGCTCGCCGGCGTCCTGCTGACCGGTGTGACCATCGGGCTCTTTTCCCTCATCGGGTGGAACATTGAAGAATTCTATATCGAAAACGTGGTCGTCTTTGCCGCAGCGGCCCTACCGCTGGCAGGCACCTACCTGACACAAACGAACCCGCAACTGGTCAATAAAGTTTCGCCGGTAATCGCAAAGCTCTTCAGTCCCCTGGTGCTGGTCACGCTCCTTGCCTACCTGGCGGCCATCCTGATCTCGGGCAAGGATCCGTATAACGACCGGGAATTCCTGCTGACCTTCAACGCCCTGCTGGTAGGGGTAATGGCGATCATCCTGTTTTCGGTGGCCGGCACCTCCCTGCCGGCCCGGAACAGGCCGGAAGCGTTCATCCTGTTCGGGCTGTCGCTGGTCACCATCCTGGTGAACGGTATTGCCCTGTCGGCCATCGTGTTCCGGATCTCCGAATGGGGCTTTACCCCGAACCGGGTGGCTGTACTGGGCGGGAACCTCCTCATCCTGGCCAACCTCATCCTCGTTACGGTGAAACTGTTTGGCGTGCTGCGCCGGAAAAGCGATCCGGCAGCCGTGGGAATGGCCATTGCGGGATTCCTGCCGGTATACGCTGCCTGGGCCTTCGTAGTCACCTTTTTACTGCCGCTGGTATTCCGGTTTGCCTGATCCATCGGCCCCATTCCCAACACTCCCGGAGCGCAGGGGAATAGAAAAACTTGCCGGAACCTCTTTCACAGGTCCCGGCAAGTTTTATTCGTACAAAGAGGTGCGCTTGTTACTGGGTTCTTGCTTTTGAATCGATGACCCTGGAGTAGTTCCGGCAGGGCTGCACACCGGAAGTTGATACCAGTCCTGATCTTTTATACCCGGGAAGAAAGGCTTATTTATGGAACCCACAAACGGAAGCGGATCGGTTTGCGGAGCACGGTTCGCTTTGGATTCAGCCTGCACGCGGTAAAAGGTTTATTTTTAAAGAGGCCTTTCAGGGCTTACTTAAAAAGGACCGGAAAATGACGGAAGAAACGATGGATCGGCACCAGTTGCAGGAAAAGTTGCAGGCCCTGAAAGGTGTGCTTACCCAAAGACAATGGATGTACTTTCACCTGGAAGCAATCGGCAATTTTATTTACCATTTACCGAGCTTTTCTTCGGACCGCACCCAGGCACGTTTATCCCGGCACATACATGATTACCTGGAATTGGTGGACAAAAGACACTCCGAAGCACCGGACCTTTTGCTGCTGGCCCGGGAACTGACCCCTCATATGTGGAGAATCATGGGGGATTACCGTCAGGAACTGAACTTTGTCGGCAAACCTTTTTACCCCTTTCACCTGGCTGTGTGGACGGTCTTATTTTTCGTGTTCCGCAGTGCCTTTCCGGCACCCATAGCGCTGGCCGCAGTAGGCGTGATCGCTCTGGGAACGATCATTTATTATAGGCTGAAGATCCGCGCCCGGGAATACTATTGAATCCTTTGCTGCCCT
>DATAGL010000692.1:0-2639 GCA_036263755.1 Chitinophagaceae bacterium
CCACCAAGATGGCTTCATCCACCGAAAAATCGAATGGCTTGGAAAGAACATCGTTGATTACCGGCTTCAGCTCTTCCACCCGCTGGTTGAAGAGTTTACCGGCAGCCAGGAAAAATTCCACCGATCCGCCTTTCAGCTCATCGTCCAGTTTGGTGTCGTACTTACGCAGGGCATTGATGTCTTCCTGCCGGAACATATATTTATTGGCATCCAGCTCTTCCAGGTATTTTTCAAAAACCACTTTGGAGAACTTGTCATCGAAGGGTTTCGGATGGAAGTGTCCCTGCTGCAGCATTTCGCCAACACTCTGCAGGATGCGCTCATAACGGGTCGGAGGTTCAGGGTTGCTGGTGCCCATCACACGGAATGTAACAAAAACACCCGCTGCCAGCATCAGCAGTACTAAAGGAAGTCTCTTCATACTTATCAGATATTTAATTGCCTCAGGCATATACTCAAATTTAATGCATTAAATCCGCTTTGCCCTTTGGGCATCATGACTTAACAAACGTTTTTGATGAACGGCTCTTTGTTGGATACTAGAGCTGTAGCATAAAGCGGTCCGGATTTTTTGCCCCTTAGTTCGTCCTGTTCACAGGTCGAACCGGTACGTTCAGGCGGCCTCTGGTAAATTATCCGGAACAGTTTGCGGTTTTTCTCCCGAGTTCCTTATTTTTGCAACCCGCAAACGGAAAGACCAACGGCCTGTTAAGACCGTTTTCTTTACCGGATGCCACCCGGAGGGTATAGCTCAGTTTGGTTAGAGCGTCAGATTGTGGCTCTGAAGGCCGGGGGTTCGAGTCCCCTTACTCTCCCGAAAGTCCCGAAAGGGACTTTTTTTTGCCCGCTCCGTTAATAATTCCCATTCCACGTTAATAAAGGTTAAACGGTGCCTACCCTCCCCGCCGCCTGAAGTATCTTGCCCCCTTGAACCGGATGGACTCCGGGATCGCGGAAAATTTTAAACAGAATGATTATGAGAAACGCAGTAGTCCTGCTTGCCCTGCTGATGAGTCTGACGACCCTGAATGCGCAAACAGGCGGTCGCCCCGGAGGGGGCGGTGGCGGCATGAGCGGCCGTTTTTATGGGAAAGTAGTGGATGCATCCAATAAAGGGGTGGAAGCCGCCTCCGTTACCCTGGTGCAGGAACGCATGGACACGGCCACCAAACAGCGAAAAGAAAATGTCGTCAGCGGAATGCTGACCACGGCCACCGGCGACTTCAGCCTTGAGGGAATACCTGTTGGCGGCCGCTACAAACTGCGGATCACCGGAATCGGTTTCAAAATGGTGGAGCAGGCCGTATCCTTCAGCCTTCCACCCCGCAACGGCAATGCAGATCCATCCGCCATGATGGGTGCCCTCGATAAAGACCTGGGCAATATAAAGCTGGAGATTGATGACAAGGTGCTGAGCAACGTGACCGTATCATCAACGGCCCGCCCGCAGATGAGCATCGATCGCAAGATCTATAACGTGGAAAACAATACCATCGCTGCCGGCGGGTCCGCCCTCGACGTAATGAAGAACGTTCCTTCCGTAAGCGTGGACCTGGACGGGAACGTCAGCCTGCGCAACAGCGCACCGACGATCTTTGTCGACGGCCGCCCTACGAACCTGACACTGGAGCAGATCCCTGCCGATGCCATTGAAAGCGTGGAGGTGATCACCAACCCTTCGGCCAAGTTTGATGCTTCCGGCGGTATGGCCGGCATCCTTAATATTGTGCTGAAAAAGACCCGCCGCGTAGGCTACAACGGAAACATACGCGCCAACGTGGACTCCCGGGGCCGTGTAGGCGGAGGCATAAACGGAAACGTACGACAGGGGAAGATCAATGCTTTCTTGTCGGCCAATGTCAACCAGCGGAAGTCCATCGGAACCGGTACCACCAACCGCCAGTTCCTGCGCGATACGATGCAGGTGTATACCAACCAGTATGACCGCTCGGTTATGGAAGGCATGTTCGGTTTCGGCAGGGCCGGCTTTGATTATTTTATCGATAACCGGAATACGCTGACCATTGCCGGGAACCTGGCCCGGGGCCGGATGAACCCGACCACCGAGTCGGATGTCTTCCTTGATTCGGCCTATCGCACCCTGGGCACCTCCCGGTATTTCCAGGACCGCCTGACCGAATCGAAGAACCGCTTCCGCAACAGCGGCGCCCAGATATCCTTCAAGCACAACTTCCCGAAGTCGGGGCATGAATGGACCGCCGACATCACCTATAACCAGGGACGGAACGAGAACAACGCCTTCATCCGGACAGATTCGTTCTCCATGCCCTCCAAAACCTATTATAATACGGACCGGCAGCGCCAGATCGGCAGCGGCCGCAACGAGAACCTGGTGGTGCAAACGGATTACGTGAAACCGATCACCGACAATTCCAAGATCGAAGCCGGCTTTAGGACGTCGATCCGCACGGTCAATTCGGTCAATACCTTTGATACGATCCTGGCCGATGGCAGTGTCCGTACCGATGAGGAGCGCAATATCCGGTTCAACAGCCGTGACCAGGTTTATGCAGCCTATGCCACCTTCTCCAACCGGATCAAAAATTTCGGCTACCAGCTGGGCCTTCGTGCCGAAAGCTCCAACTACGAAGGCAACCTGGTGAATAAGGGCGAAAACT
>DATAGL010000693.1:0-2101 GCA_036263755.1 Chitinophagaceae bacterium
CTATGAACCGGCCCCGGCAGCACCCCTTTTAAGATTTTCTTTACAAAGTCCGCAAAATAATACCGGCGATTCGGGGTTAGGGGAGAAAGCCCCCAACCTGATGAAAAATCGCGCACTCTTCCTCCTGTTCCTCGCCCTGTCCGCCGTTTCTTTTTCCTTTACCCACCCGCCCGTCCGCAAGCCTTCCAAAGGAGGCAGCAAAGCCCTCGTTTACCCCGTAGCCGGCACCCGAAGCCAGATCCGGGATAAATGGGGTGCCAGCCGCGCCGGGGGCATCCGGAAGCATAAAGGCATCGACATCCATGCCCGCAAGGGAACGCCCGTGGTGGCCATCTCCGACGGCGTGATCGTATCCCGCGACCGCACGCCCATCGGCGGGAAAACCCTGTGGCTTAAATCCACCCGGCAGGGCTGGACGGCTTATTACGCCCACCTGGACAAGCAGTTCGTCCGCGAAGGACAGGCCGTGCGGAAAGGCCAGGTCATCGGCACGGTCGGTAACACCGGCAACGCCCGCACCACACCGCCCCACCTGCATTTCGGCGTCAAAAAAGGAAACAGCTGGGTGAATCCCCTGCCCTATGTAAAAGGCGCCACCAAGGTACCGGCCCCGAAAATGACGGTAACGAAGAAGTCCGCTCCGGCCAAAAAGAAAAGCGCGGCCCGGAAAGGGAAAAGATAGGGGCCCGGAACCCGTACATTCCTGTGCGTAACCGTGTATTTTAGCTGCAGGCGGCCCCGTCGGCCGCCGGGTATATGGTGACTGCCAAAAAAACATTCAACTATTCCGGACTGGCCCTCGTACTGGCCTTTTTCGCCGTCCTCCTGCTGCTCCGGCAAGGCTGTGCCCATGCGTTCGGCTACCGGGCGGGCAGCGGGCTGGGCTCGCTTGCCGACATCGGCAGCAGCCCCTACCGGCACCGCTACGTGCAGCAGTATGCCGACAGCTTTTTGCGGAAGTACCCGCAATACCGCATTCCCGGGAATGACCCCACCGAAGACCTGACCTCGGGCTATGACTTCCTCCACCTCACTAAATTTTATTTCAGCCGCCCGCCCCGCGAGATCTATTGCGTACAGTGGGAAGGCACCGGTTTTATCAGCGTGCGCTTTGCCTACGATTACGCTACCGGAAGGGATATCTCGGAGCATACGGAAGCCGGGGCCCGGGTGGAAGAAGAAGAAAAGGAACGGATAAAAAAGCGGCTGCAGACGGAAGTCCTGGACAGGATCGATTCAATGATTGCCCGCTCGAAAGACAGCAGTGCCGCGCGGTTCATAGCGCCCCGTTGACCCGGCGCCGGAACGGCTCAGCGCCCACAAAAGAAAAAACTCAGAAATGACCAGCAACAGGAACCTGAAAATAGCCACCCTCATCTCCCATGCGGGCATCGTGGTGGGCTTCGGGCACGGCATCCTCACGATGGGTATCCTGGAGCTGCTCTGGTTTCCCTGTTTTTCCGGCGGGCCTGTCAGTTTCCGGCCGGATGCACCGCTGGAAGCTCGCCTTTCCGTGGTGTGCCTTTGCTCGTTTCTGGGACAGGCCGGTCTCCTCTATTCGCTGTTTGCAAAACAGGGCCGGGGAAAGCGGGCCGGGCACCTCCTGGGCCTGCTCCTCCTCTGGGGGAGCATCGCCTTTTTTTACGGCCGGTCCGGACGAGGAACGGAATGTTCATTTCGGCACCATCACCTGCCTCCCCTTCCTGGCCTGCACCCTGATCGTTTTTATAACCAGGCCGCTGCGGCGGCTGTACAACTGGGCGATAGACGAATAGACCTTACCCTTGAAGAACCTATGCTGCTGGCAGGACTTACCGCTTGCCCTCCTGCGGACGATGGGCTACCTTCCGGTACAGGATCGGAAAACACTAAATCATGGCCGCATGCGAAAAATAGTTTCCGGCTTTGCCTCCAGCCTGGACGGCTACATTGAAGATGACCGGGGCGGGTTCGACTGGATCCTGATCGACCCGGAGATCGACTTTACGGAGCAGATGAAACGGTATGATGCCTTTTTCTATGGGCGCAGGTCCTACGAAAAAGTGGCGCAGGCGGGCAGCCCCCCGCTCCCGGGCACGGCACATTATGTTTTTTCCCGGTC
>DATAGL010000694.1:0-2451 GCA_036263755.1 Chitinophagaceae bacterium
CCGGTTCATCCCCCTGGAAATCTTTGCAGGGGTACCAGGCGGAGGCTCCCATGCCTTGCACGGCCACGGAAAGAAAAGGCCTTCCTTTTTCATCCTTTTTCCAGATCCAGCCCCCGTCCCATGGGGGCATCTTCGCTTCGCGGGGCTTTCCTTTATAATGTACCCGGATGACCTGTTCTGCTTTTAGATCCGGATCCGTAGTGGCAAAAGAAATGTCGGTGAAATCAACCCAGTAAACGTTTCCTTCCCGGGTGAAGGGGATGGATGAATGATTGGTTCCGGGAAAGGTGATCTTTTCTATATCCATTGGTTGCTGCAGGTCCAGCTGCATCTTTTTCCCTGTCATCGGAAGCGTAAAGGAAAAAGTGATGTCGTTGTACCCGCGGATGGTTTTGGTATCCGGATCCACCGATACAAAGAGCTGGTATTGTTGTACATCCCACCACTGGCGCTCGGGTGTATTTGTCCCGCGCAGGGTATCCTGGCGGGTGAAGGTGCGCTTGCCGTGCAGGGGTTGCGCCTGGCAATGTGTAAAACCGATAACCAAAAGAAGGAGGAGGACCAGGGAGCGTATTTTCATGTTTTCTTGGGATTCGTGTTCAAAATACTTCGCTAATTTAGACGGTTCGCACCATCCGCATGTTCCGCCCGTATAAATATTTAACCTTTCTGTGGCTCGCATTGGGCCTGGCCTCCTGCTCCGGTACCTCGGATGAGGAGGGATACTTCCGCTACAATGCCGATACCGGCATCCCCACGCTCGACCCGGCTTTTGCCAAAAGCCAAGCCGTCATGTGGGCGGTCCACCAAGTGTACAACACCCTCGTGGAGGTGGACAGCAGCCTCAATATCCGGCCTTCCCTGGCTACCCGCTGGACGATCTCCGAAGACCGCAGGACACTCACTTTTTTTCTGCGCAAGGACGTGTATTTTCAGGACGATGCCTGCTTCCCGGGCGGAAAGGGCCGGCGGATGACGGCAAAGGATGTGGCGTACAGTTTCCGGCGGCTCATGGACCCGGTCACCGCTTCGCCCGGCACATGGATCTTTAACCGGAAGGTGGATTCGGTCCGGCCGTTCACTGCCCTTAATGATTCCACGTTTGTGCTGCGGCTGCAGGAGCCTTACCACCCGATCCTCGGCATCCTGTCCATGCAATACTGTTCTGTTGTTCCGGAGGAGGCAGTGCGGCATTGGGGTGCCGATTTCCGCCGGCACCCGGTGGGTACCGGTCCTTTTTCGTTTGTCGCCTGGGAAGAAGGGCAGGCCCTCCTCCTGAAAAAGCATCCCCGTTATTTTGAACGCGATGCCCAAGGTAGACCACTCCCGTACCTCAATGGTGTCCGGGTTTCTTTTTACGACAGCAAGGCTACCGAATTCCTGCTTTTCCGCCAGGGCAAGCTTCATTTCATTAATGATATCGATGCCTCCTTCAAAGATGAAGTGCTCTCCAAAAGAGGTACCCTCCGGCCGGAATGGGAAGGTAAAGTGCAGCTGCAAACCCATCCTTACCTCAATATCGAATACCTGGGTATCCTCGTGGACAGTACCAACCCGCTGGTGCGGCAGTCGCCGGTAAAGATGCGGGCGGTGCGCCAGGCCATCAATTACGGGTTCGACCGGCGGAAAATGATCCTTTACCTGCGCAATTCCCTGGGCATCCCGGCAGAATCGGGTTTTGTTCCGGCCGGACTTCCTTCCTTCGACTCGTCGGAGGTGAAGGGGTACTCGTATGACCCGCAAAAGGCCCGCTCCCTGCTGCGGGAAGCCGGCTTCCGGCCCGGCACGGTACCTGCGGTACGGTTGCTTACCATTCCCATATATGCCGGGATGGCCGATTTTATTGCCCGGCAGCTGGAAGAGATCGGCATCCCGGTACAGGTGGAGGTGGTGCAGAAGGCCCTGCTGCTGGAACTGACCTCTTCCTCCCGGGCCCTGTTTTTCCGGGGTTCCTGGATCGCCGATTACCCGGATGCCGAAAATTACCTTTCCGTCTTTTATTCAAAAAACCCGGCACCCCCGAATTATACCCGCTACCACAATTCCCGCTTTGATGCCCTGTTTGAAGCAGCCCTCCGGGAAACGAACGATTCGGTACGCTACCGGCTTTACCGGCAGGCCGACCGCCTGATGATGGAAGATGCGCCGGTCGTACCGCTCTGGTACGAC
This sequence comes from Chitinophagaceae bacterium, assembly GCA_036263755.1. Lineage (GTDB taxonomy): Bacteria > Bacteroidota > Bacteroidia > Chitinophagales > Chitinophagaceae > Flavisolibacter. Next base: position 2,170 of record DATAGL010000694.1, read on the forward strand.
GTGGTGGTACGGCTGGTGCAGCCCGGCGTTACCGGCTTCCAACCTAATGCACTGAACCTGCTGGAGCTGCGGCGGGTGCGGGTGAAGAGTAGGCATTAAAAAATTGCATGACAGTTAATGAGTTGAACGGTTAATCAGTTGATAAGTTCATATATACCCATCCTCTGATTGCTGCAGCGCGAACCCTTTTTACCGGTTCATCTAATTCTTAGAACTTCAGCATTATTTCCTTCGGCTGTACTTTGCATATGCTCTGTTAATTTGAGAAATAACGGAGTATAA
>DATAGL010000695.1:0-12753 GCA_036263755.1 Chitinophagaceae bacterium
AACATCGGATTTACTCCTTCATCTTTGCTCCATGCTAGACCTGATCGAAAACCGAAAAGAAAAAACCGAGCTGTACCGGAGCCTGGATGCTTTCTTCTGTTACCGGGTGCTCGGGTTTGAAAAAGGAAAAGAAGCCTACCCCGGCCATGCGGAATTCTTCCTGCAGAACCGGCACCGGTCGTACCCGGAAATGGAGGCAGAAATCAATGCGGCCATCCGTGCCTTATCGTAAGGACCATTAAAAGAAAAATTCCGGGGCAGGAAGGGAAGTTTTCCTTTAGAGCACTACCGGTGTTTAGCCCTAGCTGCGCAGAATTTCCGACAGAAAAAGAAGCACCTGTTGTATCTTGGACGCAAGAAAATATCCGGACCGGTAATGGTTTTGCCCGCGTAATTTACCATCGCTTCTGCAGTAGGATTACGATTGCGCCAAAGCCGTCCGGCAGTTAGTTTTGTCCCCGGGTAGAATGCCAAAATCCAACCTTATGATGAACGTAACACGGGTCGTACTGTATGTGCCCGAAAACAAACCTGAAGAATGCAGTAAAGTAGACCAATACCTGATGCAGGGCTTCCTCATCAGCGGCATGAACCAGATCGGCAGTCCCCAGTCGCCGCCCGTAACCCAGTATGTACTGGAAAAGCGGGAGTCCCGGACACGCATACTCGAACGTTTCTGAACCGGCCAATGGTTCATTGCATTTATTTACCTCAGATCTGTTTGCAGCCTTAATTTTCCCTCGGGGCAGGAAGGCCCCCGTGCGTGCACCCCACGCTCTTTCTCTGTAACGATTGCTTTAATAAATTTCCTGCACCGGATGAAGGCCGGCTTCGTATGCGCATTTCCCGAACGCAACCGGTAAGGCTGTCTCTATGATGGATTTCAGCCGTCCCCATCGCCGGGCTGCTAGCGATGACCTGCTGCAAGCAGTTTGGAGATGCCTTAGCCGAAGTCTCGCTGCAGGGAGATAAAGCCGAACGTTTCCTTCTGTTATTCTATTTCATCAAATAGATGCGGCTTTTTCCCAACCGCTTTTCCCAAAAAAAAATTGGTAAAACCGGCACCTGATCGTTTTAAATGCATAGGCGGCCTATATCGATCCGGCGAGCGGCCGTACCGGTGATTTGTCCTTTGTGTGCAGGAGAGTTCTTCTTACCCGCTACTTCCGGTAAGCCGGTTAGGTGATCAATGCTCTTTGATGCACGGGCTTGTGCCCATCGTAAGATCAACCTTTCAGCCAAAACCGCTGAAAAGCCGGCCCATTTTCCGAAGCGTTTTTTTACGACCTTCCCGCCTTAAATCAATAGTGCATGTTCAACCGCCGGAACTTTTTACGCCTCTCCACTTTAGGGGCGGCCGGGCTCTATGCCCAGCGGGCTTTTGCCGGTAAGGCAGCGGCCCGGAAGCCGCTTGTGATCTCCACCTGGAACGAAGGCATCAATGCCAACAAGGCGGCCTGGTCCATCCTTTCCAAAGGCGGCCGCGCACTCGATGCCGTGGAAGCCGGGGTGCGGGTGACGGAAGCCTCGCAGAACTGCTGCGTGGGACTGGGCGCCAATCCCGACCGCGACGGCATCGTGACCCTCGATGCCTGCATCATGGACGAAAAAGGCAATTGCGGCAGCGTGGGTGCCCTGGAGCGGATCCTGCACCCGATATCGGTGGCACGCCGGGTGATGGAAAAAACCCCGCACGTCATGCTGGTAGGGGAAGGCGCCCAGCGCTTCGCGGTGGCCGAAGGTTTTCCCCTGGAGCCGCAGCAGCTGTCGCCCGAAGCAGAGAAAGCCTACCGCGAATGGCTGAAGAAGTCGGAATACAAGCCGGTGATCAATATCGAGAACAAAGGCCACGGACCATTTGCTCCTGCGCACCTCGAAGACGGAAGCCTCAACCACGATACCATCGGGATGGTGGCGCTGGACGCAGCCGGCAACCTGAGCGGATCCTGCACCACCAGCGGCATGGGCTTCAAGATGCGGGGCCGGCTCGGCGACTCGCCGATCATCGGCGCCGGGCTGTATGTGGACAATGCCATCGGTGCCGCCACGGCTACCGGGCTGGGAGAGGAGGTGATCAAGATCTGCGGGACCCACCTGGTGGTGGAACTGATGCGCCAGGGTCATTCGCCGCTGAATGCCTGCCGTAAAGCAGTGGAGCGTATGGTGGAGCGCGATCCCGCCAAAGCCCGCGACAACCAGGTAGGCTTCATAGCCATCAATAAGAAAGGCGAATACGGAGGCTATTGCCTCCAGAAAGGCTTTACCTATGCCGTGTGTTATGCCGAAGACAAGAACTTTATTGTGAATGCGCCGGCCAGGTTTTAGGATGTACGGTTTACGATGTACGATGTACGGTTGCTGTAGCCCAACATTTGTATACATCCTTTTAGGTAGCTCCATTAATCGGTTTTTCCTATTGAGGAAGATCGTACATCGTATATCGTACATCGTAAACCGTACATCGTACATCCTGCTCCTTAATTTTGCTCCATGTCCCAAACACCTGAACTCCGCACCGTGGATGTGATGCGGTATGTAACGCCCCTGCGCGAGGGAGGCTCGCTGCCGGCCATTGTGGAGGCCGACGACGGCTTTCTTTACGTGCTGAAATTCCGCGGCGCCGGCCAGGGCGTCAAGGCGCTCATTGCCGAGCTGATCGGGGGTGAGGTAGCCCGGGCCCTCGGCCTGCGGGTGCCGGAACTGGTGTTCGCCACCGTAGACCCGGCTTTCGGCCGTACCGAACCCGACGAAGAGATCCAGGACCTGCTCAAATTCAGCGAAGGACTGAACGTGGCCCTGCACTACCTGTCGGGCGCCATTACCTACGACCCGGTGGTGACGCGGCTGGAACCCGATCTCGCTTCCCGGATTGTGTGGCTCGACTGTTTCCTGGCCAATGTGGACCGGACCCCCCGCAATACCAATATGCTGATGTGGCGCAAGGAACTGTGGCTGATCGATCACGGAGCCGCTCTTTATTTTCACCACGCTGGGGACGATCCGGAAACCGCTGCGGCCAAGCCGTTTTTCCTGGTGAAGGATCATGTGCTGCTGCCGCAGGCCTCCGCCCTGGAAGCGGCTGCACGGGAATGCCTGCACCTGCTGCCCCCGCACACCCTGGAGGCCATTGCTGCCCTGATCCCCGACGACTGGCTGCAGGCCATCCCTTCCCCGGAACCGGTGGAAGAAAAACGCCTGTATTATACCCGCTTCCTGCTGGCCCGGCGGGAAGCCTCTTCCACCTTCCTAAATCATGCCCTCCATGCCCGAGAAACACTTGTTTGAATATGCCGTGATCCGCATTGTACCCCGGGTGGAGCGGGAAGAGTTTCTCAATGCCGGCGTCGTGCTGTTCTGTAAAAAGGCCCGCTACCTCCAAACACGGATCTCCCTGGAGGAAGCAAGGCTGACCGCCTTTGCCCCTGCACTGGACCTGGCAGAAGTCCGCGCGTACCTCTCGGCCTTCGAACGGATTGCGGCCGGCCGCCGGGATGCCGGCGTGATTGCCACCCTGGATACGCCCTCCCGTTTCCGGTGGCTGACCGCCACGCGGAGCACGGTGGTGCAGTCGTCGAAAGTCCATCCCGGCTTCTGCTCCGACCTCGACGAAGCCCTGAACCGGCTCATGGCGGAGCTGGTCCTGTAATTACCAAAATCATTTCCCTTTTCTGTTTTGTTTGAAAAGCGCTGCAGGAACTTCCTGCCGGAGCAGGTGCTCCACTTCCGGTTCAATGATTTTGGCAAATTTTCCTGTTGGATCGGCACCGGCTTCCGGTCGGGGCTCCGTCGGGTGACTAAGCATGCAGGAGCTGAGAAGGATAAGATTCAACTGGTGTGCTAACCTCCGGAAATTTGTGCGGGCCCGTGCGGAAGATCAAAAAGTTCGTCTTACATTTACCCTACTACAACGTTATAGCAAGGTAATGGGCGGCTTTATACCAGACCGGGCGATAACCGTCCGGAACTGGAAGGAACCCGGGTTTCCGGGCACGGCAGCGGAAGGAAGAAGAAACGTTAAAAACCGGTCCATTGCGTTGATCACGAAGGACAAGCAGTCACTTCAGGATGGTCCGATCCCTCAGTTTATCCTATTTTCGAGCCAATCTTTCTAAATAAAAATGAAGACAAAAATGACCTCCTTCTTTCAAAAGAAGATCGTTGGGATGACGATGCTGGGCGCCATAGCGGCCGGTTCATCGGCGCTGGCCCAGACCGGCACCCCGCTCACCGATCTTTCCCTTTTCCAAGCGCCGGGCAAAACCTGGCGGACCGCAGGTGATGTGCGGGCAGACCTGAACCAGGCCAACGTACTGCAGGTGTCGAACGGAACCGGCGTACTGGTGAACCTGCCCGACAAAAACAACCATGGACAGGACCTGCTGACCGTGCTCCAGCACGGGGATGCAGACATTGAGCTGGAATATATGATGGCGAAAGGATCGAACTCGGGCATCTACCTCCAGGGCCGGTATGAGCTTCAGCTGATGGATGGCTGGGGTCAGGCCGGACAGCCGAAGCCCGGCGACAACGGCGGTATCTACCAGCGCTGGGACGAAAGCCGGGGCAAAGGCAATGAAGGCTTTGAAGGCACCGCTCCCCGCCAGAATGTAAGCAAGGCGCCCGGCACCTGGCAAAAGCTGCGCATTTCCTTCCAGGCACCGCGCTTCAACGCCGCCGGCCAGAAGACCGAGAACGCCCGCATCCTGCGTGTGGACCTTAACGGTGTGACCATTCATGAAAACGTGGAACTGACCGGGCCCACCCGCGGCTCGCTCGGCGCCGAAGTGGCCGAAGGCCCGCTGCGCATCCAGGGCGATCATGGTGCCGTCGCGTTCCGCAATATCAATATCACCCCGTACGGCAAGCCGCGCCCCGAACTGACCAACCTGCGCTACAGCGTGTACAAGGGCAATTTCGACAAGGAACCTGACCTGAAAAAGCTGCCGCCCGAAGCGGAAGGTTCTTCCGTCATCCTTACCTCCGGAGTAAGCAATCTCAATAATGAATTCCTGATCCGCTACACTGGTACCCTCAAGGTGCAGGAGCCCGGCGAATACCGGTTCAACCTCAGCGTTCCGGGCGGCGGCGGTCTGATGCGCATCAACAACGTGCCCGTCGTGCAGCAGAGCGGCTGGAACGGCCGCGGTACCGTTGTGCTGCAAAAGGGTGAGTTTCCCTTCGAGCTGTTGTACAACAAGAACGTGGACTGGGCGCGCCCTGCACTCGGACTGGCTGTGGCCGGCCCCGGCATCCGCGAATACATCATTTCCGACGCCAACACCGGGTCCAGCGATCCGACCGACCCGATCCTGGTCAACGCACCGGAAAATACGGTCCTGCGTTCTTTCATGGACATCCCCGGAAAGCGCATCGTGCATGCGGTGAATGTTGGCTCGCGCGAAGGGGTTCACTATACGTATGACCTCGACAACGGTGCCCTGGTACAGGTATGGCGCGGCGGCTTCCTTGATGCCACCCCCATGTGGCACGACCGCGGCGACGGCTCTTCTCGTCCCACCGGCGCTTTGCTGCGCCTGGGCCGGCCGGCTCCTGCACTGGCAGTCCTGGCCTCGGCTCAGGCCGACTGGCTGGCCGATACTGCCAACACGGCTTACCGCCCGCTGGGGTATGCCCTGGACGAAGCCGACCGCCCGGTATTCCGCTACAGCATCTACGGTGCTACCGTGAACGATGCGGTACGGGTGCTGGACGGCGCACAGGGCCTCCGCCGGGAGATCAGCATCGATCGTCCCGTTACCGGTATGTACCTGCGCCTCGCAGCCGGCCGCGGCATCGAGGACCTGGGCAACGGCCTGTACCTGGTAGACGACAAATCCTATTACCTGCGTATTGATGAAGGCCGCGAAAAAGCGCAGCTGCGTACGGTCAACGGCGGCAGCGAGCTGCTGGTGCCCATCACTACCAGGATCACTTATTCCCTTTTATTCTAACCTTCTTTTTCATTGTATATGAAAGTTAACCGACAGATTTCCCGATTGAACCGGTGGATGGCAGCCGCTGTACTGGCCGCCGGCCTGCACACCGGAGCGGCCGCGCAGGAAGCGGCCAAGGAAGAGGACTTCTTCCGCATCATGCGCATCAGCGCGCCGGAAGGCACCATCCTGGAGGTGGGCGGACTGGCCGTACTGCCGAACGGCGACCTGGGCGTGAGCACCCGCCGGGGCGATGTATTCATTATCAACAACCCGACAGGACCCCGTCCGTATTTCCGCAAATTTGCCTCCGGTCTGCACGAGCTCCTGGGCCTCACCTGGAAGGACGGCTCGCTCTATGCCGCGCAGCGCGGCGAGCTGACCAAACTCACCGACCGCAACAACGACGGCAAGGCCGACCTCATTGAAACCGTGTTTGCCTGGCCGTTATCCGGTCATTACCACGAATACAGCTTCGGTCCGAAACTGGCACCCGACGGGTCCTTCTTCGTATCGGGCAACGTAGCCTTCGGCGACGAACAGTGGTACCGGGGCGAAAGCCGCGTACCCTGGCGCGGATGGATGATGAAGATTTCTCCCGACGGCAAGATGGAGCCCTGGGCCACCGGTATGCGCTCCCCCTGCGGACTGGGGATCATCGACGGAGAACTGTTCTATGCCGACAACCAGGGCGACTGGATGGGATCGGGCGGGATCACGCATGTGAAGAAAGGCGCGTTTGTCGGTCACCCGGCCGGCCTGCGCTGGGCCAACATGCCGAACTCCCCGGTGCAGCTGACCATGGAGCAGCTTTACAAGCGGGTGGATGCCCGCGAGGTAAAAAACGCCGAAGGCCGATACATCAAGCCCGAGAACGTCGTGAATGAAAAGCACAATACCCTCTTCGAGGTGAAAAAGGATATTCCCCAGCTGCAGCTGCCGGCCGTATGGCTTCCGCACGGCGTACTGGGTATCTCCAACTCCGAGATCCTGGCCATCCCCGAAGGGCATTTCGGTCCCTTTGCCGGACAGGTACTGGTCGGCGACCAGGGCCAGAGCAAGATCATGCGCGTGTTCATGGAAAAAGTGAACGGTGAGTACCAGGGCGCCGCTTTTGACTTCCGCAGCGGCTTCCAGTCGGGCGTGCTCCGCATGGCCTGGGCCAAGGACGGATCGCTGTTCGTGGGCGAAACGAACCGCGGATGGGGCTCGGCCGGTGAAGAAAACCAGGGCCTGCAGCGCCTTGTCTGGAACAACAAGATCCCCTTTGAAATGCGCGCCGTACGCGCCATGCCCGACGGCTTTGAGATCGAGTTCACCCTGCCGGTGGACAAGAAATCGGCCGAGGACATTGCCTCCTACGCCGTGGAAAGCTTTATCTACAAGTACCACCCGGTTTATGGCAGCCCCACCGTGGAAAAGAAGGAACATGCCATCAAAGGCGTGAAGGTTTCGGAAGACGGTATGAAAGCCCGCATCATCGTGGAGAACCCCCGTCAGTACTACATCCACAACATCACGCTGGAAGGACTGCGCGACAAGGCCAATTCCTATTCGCTGGTACACCCGACGGCGTTCTACACGCTGAACAACATCCCGGCCGGCGCCAAACTTTCCATGAGCGAGGTCAGTACGAAAAATTCCGCCAAAAGCGCCAAGCCGGCCACGCAGGGCACCGGTACGAAAGGCACCGGCACCAAAGCAGCACCGGCTTCCGGTAAGGTGAGCACGCCGGATGACCCGGCCAACCGCGGTGCGGCCAAGCCGGCTGCCACTACGCCCGCCGCCGCTTTCGCTGCCATTAAACCCCTGCTGGCCAAGTACACCTGCAATGCCTGTCACAATACCGACAAGCGCCAGGTAGGCCCGGCCTTTAAGGACATTGCCAAGCGCAACTACAGCGTGGACAAAATCGTAAACCTGATTTACAACCCCCAGCCGGAGAACTGGCCGGGTTATTCCACCGAGATGCCGCCGATGCCGCAGGTGCCTCGTGCTGATGCCCGCAAAATCGCCACCTGGATCCGCACGTTGAAGTAAGCGCATTTGACTTCTGTCTTGGATACTTCCTTTTCCGGCTGTTGGCCGGCAAGGGGGGCAGCGGAAGGTCAGGATGGAAAACGAATCGCAGCACCGGATCCAACAAAAGACCCGATACATAAAAAAAAGCTCCCGGCCAGCCGGGAGCTTTTTTTTATGCAGCACATGCGGGCTTCATTGCTTACATTCAGTACCGGGTTCCTGGCCGGGCCGGTGGAGCTGTGCGGTACCGGCGATTGTTCAACCGGAAGTACAGAACACTTTAATTCCTAAATAATCTTTCCCGCATGCGTATACATCCATCTATCCTCCTGTTCTTTTTCCTCGCAGCGACCCTGCCGGCTACGGCCCAGGAAAAGAAGCAACCGGTAGCCGTGATCTTTGATACCGACATGGGGCCCGATTACGACGACGTGGGCGCTATTGCCCTGCTCCATGCGCTGGCCGATTCAGGTGAAGCGAAGATCCTGGCAACGGTGGCCAGTACGCGGTACGAAGGCGTGGCCGCCATACTGAACGCATTCAATACCTATTTCGGCCGGCCGGGACTTCCCATTGGCGTGCCGAAAGGCGCAGCCGTGGACCTGAAGGACTGGCAGCACTGGACCGATACGGTCATCGCACGCTACCCGCATGTCATTAACCGGAATAGCGAAGTGGAAGACGCCGTGGCCCTGTACCGCAGGGTGCTGGCCGCGCAGCCCGATCAATCCGTTTCCATCATCACCGTCGGGTTCCTGACCAACCTGGCCGACCTGCTGCGCTCCGGTCCGGATGCCCATTCCCCGCTGAGCGGAAAGGACCTGATCCGGAAGAAAGTGTTTCGCCTGTACAGCATGGCCGGCCGGTTCCCGGAAGGAAAAGAATTCAACATCGAAAAGGACGCCGCCGCCGGCCGGTACGTGGCGGAGCACTGGCCCCGGCCCATCGTGTTCAGCGGCTGGGAGATCGGGAGCCGGATCCTGAGCGGGCTGCCCCTGGTCCAACAACCGGACATCCGCAACAGCCCGGTAAAGGATGTGTTCCGGATTGCCCTGCCCATGGCCAAAGAAGATTCGGCCGGCCGCATGAGCTGGGACCAGACGGCCGTGCTCGTGGCGGTCCGGGGCTGGCATCCCTGGTATGGGACAAAAGAAGGCACAATTGCAGTAGCGGCCGACGGCAGCAACCGCTGGACCTCCGGCAAAGGCCCGCACCTTTTCCTGCAGGAAGCCCGCCCGCCCTCGGAAGCCGAGGCAGTGATCAACCGGCTGATGCTGCACCAGCCGGTGCCGCACAAGCAGTAAGCCTGCTGATCGTTTCGGCAGTGTACATCGTTCCCTCCGGAATTATCGTTCCGGCCTGCAGGCGGGTTCATCCGTGAGGGGTGCACGGTTTGTGATAACTGCCATAGCAGATTCATCCCTACACAGCATTTGATCCGGCGTATCATTTTTTATTCAAATTGTATAGCCGGCTGCCAAAGGGAGGCCCTCCGCTTTTTGGATTGAGGGCAGAGTGGTAATTTTCAGGCGGGCCGGAATGCACCCGGGCACAACCGAATGACTTCGCTGCTCCGGGCCGGTTCCGGCCGGTATTTATTCCAACACAATTTTGAACTGCTCGCATATGAAACGTACGATCTTTCTTCCCGCACTCCTCTCACTGGCCGTAGCCGCCCAGGCGCAGACAGCCTGGAAGCCCGTAGGAGGCCGCATCATGACACAATGGGCCGCTAACGTGAACCCGGCACAGCCGCATGCCGAATACCCCCGGCCGCAGCTGGTGCGCGGAAACTGGATGAACCTCAACGGCACCTGGCAGCATGCCATACAGCCGGTGGCCGCCGAACGGCCTTCGTCTTTTGCCGGACCCATACTGGTTCCCTTTGCCGTGGAATCGGCCCTCTCCGGGGTAGGTAAAACCGTCGGCAAGGATTCGGTACTCTGGTATGAACGCAGTTTTACCTTGCCGAAGAATTACCGAAAGGGTAAGGTGCTGCTCCATTTCGGGGCGGTGGACTGGAGGGCCCAGGTATGGGTGAACGGTAAGGAAGCCGGCAGCCATGAAGGCGGTTACGATCCCTTTTCCTTTGACATTACCGGCCTGCTGAATGCGGGTGCCGACCAGCGCATCACCGTGCGTGTCTGGGATCCGACCGACGGCGGTCCGCAGCCCCGCGGCAAACAGGTAAAGCAGCCCGAAGGCATCTGGTATACGCCCGTTTCCGGCATCTGGCAAACGGTCTGGGTAGAGTCGGTACCCACATCCTACATTACCGAACTGAGACCTACCGCCGATATCGACCGCGGCGTGCTGAACGTGACGGCCATGGCCGAAGGCGCCCAGTCCGGCGACCGCATCGTGATCACGGCGTTTGACGGCAGTACACAGGTAGCGGAAGCCGAGAAAGCACCCGGCGAGGCCGCGGAGTTGTCCATCCCGAATGCAAAGCTCTGGTCCCCCGAAACACCGTTCCTCTACGACCTGCGCGTGCGCCTGGTCCGCGGGAAAAAAACGGTCGATGAAGTAAAAAGCTACAGCGCCATGCGCAAGATCTCCATGCAGCCCGATGCACAGGGCATCCGCCGCATGCTGCTCAACAATAAGTTCGTGTTCCAGTACGGCCCGCTCGACCAGGGCTGGTGGCCCGACGGATTGTACACGGCGCCGACCGACGAGGCCCTCCGGTACGATATTGAGCAAACCAAGAACATGGGCTTCAACATGATCCGCAAGCACGTGAAAGTGGAGCCAGCCCGCTGGTACTATCATTGCGACCGCTTGGGCATGCTGGTGTGGCAGGATATGCCTTCGGGTGACCTGGGCAACCGCTGGGAAAGCCGCCCGGGCGTGCACGGCATTGCTACCGATAAGGACCGCACGCCGGAATCGGAGCAGATCTACCGCAAGGAGTGGACCGAGATCATGAAGGACCTCTATGCCTTCCCAAGCATTGTGGTGTGGGTCCCGTTCAATGAAGCCTGGGGCCAGTTCAAAACAAAAGACATCGTCACCTGGACGATCAACCAGGATCCTTCGCGCCTGGTGAACGGAGCCAGCGGGGGCAACTTTGACTTTCCCGGTCACATCATCGACCTGCACAATTACCCGAGTCCGGCCATGCCGCATCCGGCGCTGTTCGGCAAGGAACACGTGCTGGTGCTGGGTGAGTTCGGAGGCCTCGGCCTGCCGCTGGAAGGACATACCTGGCAGGAAAAAAACAACTGGGGCTACCAGAGCTTCAAAAGCCCCGAAGAGCTGTTCAACCGCTATTCTGAACTCATAGGCCGCATCCCCGCCCTGATCAACGACGGGCTATCCGCTGCGGTATACACCCAGACCACGGATGTGGAAGTGGAAGTAAACGGCATCATGACCTACGACCGCAAAGTGATGAAGATCCCGGCCGACAAGCTGAAGGCCGTGCATGCGCAGCTGTACCAGAAGAACGTGGCATTCTGATGAGAATGTGCAGATGTGCGAATGTGCAGATGTGCAAATGCAGGGCAGGTGGTTGATTGGACCTTGCGGAAATGCTGCAGGATAAAAGCGCAGCATTTATTATCTTTCAATCACTGATGATACGGGAGGCTGCCGCTGCAGTCGGAAAGGAGGTACACAAAGGAGGAAAAAGGATCATCACCCTTTCCATTCTTTGTGTATTTCCTTTTCTGTACCAGGATACCGGTACTGCCTGCTGTAGTGCGCCGCTTGAAGCTTGTAGCTTGTAGCTTCAAGCCACAAGCTACAAGCTTCAAGCGCGCTGCTCTTTATCTTAAAAAAATACACAACCCATGCTGCACCGCCGCCACTTTCTGAAGAATACCGCTGCCACCCTGGCCCTCACCGCCCTGCACGCCCAGGGCTTCGGCGCCTTTCTCGAAGACAAGCCGTACCGCGTGGCCCTCATCGGCACCGGCTGGTACGGAAAGAGCGACCTGTTCCGTCTTATGCAGGTTGCCCCCGTGCAGGTTGTGGCGCTGTGCGATCCCGACCAGAACCAGCTCAACGGCGCAGCCGCCTTACTGGCGCAGCGGCAGCCCTCGGGTAAAGCCCCCCGGCTGTACGGCGATTTCCGGAAGCTGCTGGCAGAGAACGAGCTCGATATCGTGCTCATCGCCACCCCTGATCACTGGCATGCCCTGACGGCCATAGAAGCGGTCAAACGCGGGGCGCACGTGTACGTGCAGAAACCCATCTCGGTGGATGTGCTGGAAGGAGAAGCGATGCTGGCGGCCGCCCGACAATACAAGCGCGTGGTCCAGGTAGGGATGCAGCGCCGCAGCACGCCGCACTTCGTGGAAGCAAAAAAGAACATCATCGATGCCGGCAAGCTCGGCAAGGTGGCGCACGTGGACATGTACTGCTACTACCACATGCGCAACAAGGGCAACCCCCAAACGCAACCGGTGCCCGCCGGCTTTGATTACGAGATGTGGACCGGTCCCGCACCGATGCGGCCCTTCGACGGCCTGCCCCATATCGGCTGGTGGCGGGCGTTCATGGAATACGGCAACGGGATCGTCGGCGACATGTGCGTGCACATGCTGGACGCGGCCCGCTGGCTGCTGGGACTGGGCTGGCCGAAACAGATCACTTCCCAGGGGGGCATCCTGATGGACAAGACCGCCAAATCCAACATCTCCGATACGCAGACGGCCGTCTTTGCCTTCGACGGGCTGAACTGCACCTGGCAGCACCGCAGCTGGGGCAGCCCCGTGGACCCGGAGTATCCCTGGGGACTGACCATCTACGGCGATAAGGGAACGCTCCGGATGAGCACCCTGAAATACGATTT
>DATAGL010000696.1:0-8362 GCA_036263755.1 Chitinophagaceae bacterium
GCGGAATTCATCATTGAACTGCTCCTTCGTACAGTAAATATGCGCATCGTTCATGTGCAGGCAGCGAACGCGCATGAGGCCAAACAGCTCGCCGCTCTGCTCGTACCGGTACACGGTGCCGTATTCGGCAATGCGGTACGGAAGGTCCCGGTAGCTCTTGGATTCGGCCGCAAATATCTTATGGTGGTGCGGGCAGTTCATGGACTTCAGGTAGTACTTCTCCCCTTCCAGCTCCATCGGCGGGTACATGCTGTCGGCATAGTACGGCAGGTGACCGGAGGTGAGGTACATGCTTTCTTTCGCAATGTGCGGGGTGACCACCCGCTTGTAGCCGGCAGCGTTTTCCGTTTCCTTGGCCAGGTTTTCCAACTCCTCGATCATGGCCGCACCGTTGGGCAGCCACATGATCAGGCCGGGGCCCACATCATCATCCATGGTATAGATGCTCAGGTCTTTGGCCAGCTTGCGGTGGTCGCGCTTCTTGGCTTCCTCCAGCAGGGCGAGGTATTCATCCAGCTGCTTTTGCGAAGGGAAGGTTACCCCGTAAATGCGGGTCAGCTGCTTGTTGCGCTCATCGCCCTTCCAGTAGGCGCCGGCAATGTTCATCAGCTTCACCGCTTTGATAACGCCGGTGGCCGGCACATGAGGTCCGCGGCACAGGTCGGTGAAGCCGCCCTGCGTATAGAAGGTGATCTCCCCGTCCTGCAGGTTTTGCAGCAGGTCGAGTTTGTACTCATCCCCCTTGTCCGAAAAGTATTGCACCGCTTCGGCTTTGGGAATGGCCTTGCGCACATACGGATTGTTTTGCTTCGCCAGCTCATTCATCTTCTTCTCAATGGCTGCTAGGTCCTGTTCCGTGATCTTACGGTCACCAAGATCAATGTCATAATAAAAGCCCTGCGGGTTTTCGATGGCCGGGCCCACCCAGAACTTCACCCCCGGGAAAAGGGATTCGATCGCCTCGGCCATCAGGTGAGCCGAGGAATGCCAGAACGTGGTCCGGCCGCCGGTGTCGTCCCAGGTAAGAAGTTTCAGCTGGCTGTCGCTGCCGATGGGGCGTGTAAGGTCCCACACCTCGCCGTTCACTTCAGCGGCCAGCACCTTCCGGGCCAGGCCCTCAGAAATGGAACGGGCAATATCCAGGGCCGAGGAGCCGCTGTCGTACTGGCGAACGGCGCCGTCGGGAAATTGTATGTTGATCATCATATATTGCTTCGAAGAGCGGCAAAATTAACAAATCATTGCTACAGTGGAACAGACGTAACTTTGATGATTAGTTAATTTCACGGCCACATGAAGGTACGATCGATCAGGCTGCTGCTTTTCCTGCTCCTGTCGGGTTTAGGCCCGGCGCTTTCTGCCCAGTCCCTCACCGGGATCTGGCGGGGATATTTTATCTCCGAAGGAATGGAACAATACAAGTTTGAAGTACAGATCGCCCAGAACGGCACCACCCTGACCGGTGTATCCTATTCTTACCTCGATACCCGGTTTTACGGCAAAGCCACGCTGACCGGCATGTTCAAGAAAGGGTCCAATACCGCACTGGTCCAGGAGATCAAAACCGTGGAACTGCGGATGGACGGCAACTCGCAGGCCTGTATCATGAAATGCCGGTTCGACTATGTCCGGTCGGGCAACGAAGAATTCCTGGAAGGCACCTTCACCAGCATGTATGAAAAAACGGAACCCGGAACCCGGATCCGGCGCGGCGGCGACTGCGGCGGCGGAAGGGTTTACCTGCGCAGGGTGGTCACTTCCGATTTTTATGTTGAGCCCTTCCTGCGCGACAAACCCACGGTACGGAAATCGGTTCCCCAGGGTGGAACGGTGCGCACAACGCCCCCGGCGCAAAAGCCGAACAAGCCGGCGACTACCCGAACGGCCACGCCCCGTACCCCGGCCAAAACGGGCACTTCCACCGCAGGTACCAAGCCCCCCGCCTCTACTACCCGCCCCCGTACCGACTCGGTCCGCAAAATAGAGGCTCCCGTGGCGCAAGGGCCCCGCACCGAACCGGCCATCCGCCCGAATATCCCTGCCATTCCCAAAGTAACCCGCGCCCGGGAAAACGAGCTGGCACAAACCCTTACGGTCACGAACAATGAAGTGCTCGTGCGTCTGTACGACAATGGCGAAGTGGATGGCGACACGATTTCCGTTTACCTGGACAACAAGCTCGTGCTGCAGGGCAAGCGGCTGACCACTTCCCCGCTGGCCCTCACCCTGAAGCTGGACGAAGCCAACCCGGAACATACCCTGGTGATGGTAGCGGAAAACCTGGGCCGCATTCCGCCCAATACCTCCCTGATGATCGTTTATGACGGCGACAAGCGGCACCAGGTACGGATCACCTCCACGGAGCAGAAGAACGCCATGGTACGGTTCCGCTACCAGCCCTGATCCTTCCGACCGTTCACATAATTTCCTCCGGCATCTGCAGTGGCAGCCTTTATTTTGCTGCTGTGATGAAGCCGCTTTTTGCCTTCCTGTTCCTTTTCCTGATCCTGGATGCCTCCGGCCAGGACCTGAGCGGCATCTGGAAAGGTACGCTGACCCAGCAGCCGGGTGGCTGTTTCCGGGTGTACAAAATCGAGCTCCAATTGGCCGTCAGCGGTACCAACGCCACCGGCATCTGTTATCATTATTCGGATGTGACCAATTACGTGAAGAAGGATTTTGAAGGTCTGTTCAATGACTCCGCGCATTCGGTAGCCATCCGCGAACAACGGGTAATGACCTTCCGGATTCCATCGGATTGCATTCCCTGCATCCGCTTCTATACCCTTGAATATAAGAAAGAAGGCAATAAGGAGACCCTCAGCGGCGACTGGGGCGGAACGGTCATGAACGGCACGGCCGCCTGCACGCCCGGCCGTATTGTGCTGACCCGCGAAACCGAGTCGGACTTCTCGCATATCCGCGAGATCCGCGTGGATACCGGAACGATCCGGCTGGACTTTTATGATAACGGGGAAATCGACGGCGATACGATCTCGGTACTGCTGAACAACCGGGCGCTTGTGGCCCGCCAGCGCCTCGCCCTTAAACCCATCACCGTTGAGGTGAAAGTGGACCCGGAACATCCCGAACAGGAAATCACGATGGTAGGCGAAAACCTGGGCTCCATCCCGCCCAACACCGCCCTGCTGATCGTAACGGCCGGCGCCAAGCGGTATAAGCTGTTTCTTACTTCCACCACGCAGAAAAATGCCATGGTGCGGTTTATTTATGCACGAACCGGGGATTAGCAGGATTATGGATGGATTCACACGATGGTGTTTCGTGCAAAGACGCCAGGGTACGCAAAGACGCAAAGGATATTTTGTATCTGATACAGTTTTAAACTTGATGTACGATGTAAGATGTACGATGTACGTTTTTTAGTCGTACATCGTACATCATCTGCACATCTGCCCATTCACGCTCCCTCCTATTCCCCTAAGTATTCACCCATTCACCCATTGACCTATTCACCTCAAAGCCTGAAATTCCAGGTTACGGAGGGCAGGATCGGGAACAGGGAAACCTGGCGGGCCTCGATTTTAAGTGAACCTTCCAGGGGGCTTCCTTCCTGGTTGTAGTAGATGAAATAGGGATTCTTACGGCTGTACAGGTTGTAGATAGAGAAGACCCAGTAGCTTTCGAACCGCTGCTTTTTCTTTGGAACGGGCGTATAAGTGGCCGATACGTCCATACGGTGGTAGGCCGGGAGGCGGTACTGGTTGATCCGGCTGAATTCCTGCGTGGGCACTCCTTCCACCAGGTAGAAGGACACGGGCAGGGAAGTGGCATTGCCGGTGCCGTACACGAATACCGAACCGATGCGCCATTTTTTGTTAATCTCGTAGGTGCCGACCACCGAAAGGTCGTGCCGGCGGTCGTACTTCGCCGGGTATTTACCGCCGCCGTTCAGGTCCGGGAACCGGCGCCAGGTCCAGGACAGGGTATAGCCGATCCAGCCGGTGAGCCGCCCGCGGGTTTTATTCACGAAAAACTCGGAACCGTAGCTCCAGCCCCGGCCGAAAACGAACTCCTCTTCCGGGTCTTTCAGCGTGGTGGGCGTATACCCTTCACCGTACTCGATCTGGTTCTGCATGTCCTTGTAGTACACTTCCACCGAGGTCTCCCAGGTATTGTCCTTAAAATTCTTAAAAAAGCCGGCCGCATACTGCCAGCTTTTTTGCGGTCGTACACGGAATGTACTGGGCACCCAGAGGTCCGTTGGCAGTGTAGTGCCGGCATTACTCACCAGGTGGATGAACTGGAGGTTGCGGGTAACGGAACCTTTTAAAGAGGTGGATTCATTGACCTGGTACCGCGCCGTAAACCGGGGCTCCAGGCCGGAATACGACTGCACCTTATCAAAACTGCCGTACTCCGTGCTGTCCAGCTTTTCCCCGTTGGCACCACGGGTAAAGCGGGTGTAGGGTCCGATCTGGGTAAACTGGCTCCAGCGCAGGCCGTAATTCAGTTTCCAGCGCTCACCGAGGTCCCAGTCGTCTTGGATATAAAGTCCGTTTTCCAATGCGTATTTCGTGTCTTCATTGGAGGGCTCAAAGATAACGGAGTCCTGCCGGCCGGATACTACGTTCGGAATGAACTTATGGTAGGTGGACAGGCCGCCGAACTTGATCCGGTGCTGCCCGCCCGGGTAATAATCAAAGTCCATCTTGGCAGTACCGTCGCGGATGCCCGAGGAAAGGTTGACCTCGAAATTGTTCTGGGCGGCTCCAAAACGGAACTTGTAATCGTTGTACACCAGCGTGGTGTTGGCAAACAGCTTCGGGTTGAACACGTGGTTCCAGCGCAGCGTGGCGGTGGAGTTGCCCCAGGGAATATTGGAATTGAAGGAAAGCCGGGCATTGTTGAAGGTGAACACATCGCGGCCGAAATAGCCGCTGAGGTACAGGCGGTCCTTTTCGGAAAACCGGTAGTTCACCTTCGCATTCAGGTCGTAGAAATAATAGCCCGAGCCGTAGAAATCAGAAGTTTTTTTGATCGCCGGCTTTACCAGCACGTCCACATAGGTACGCCGGGCAGAAACAATAAAGGAAGCCTTGTTTTTTTCAATCGGTCCCTGCACCGAAAAGCGCGAGGCGATCAGGCCGATGCCGCCGTCGAACTGGTACTGGTTGCTGTTGCCGTCTTTCATAGAGACATCCAGCACGGAAGAAAGCCGTCCGCCGTACTGGGCGGGCATTCCGCCTTTGATCAGCGAGGTATTCTTGATGGCATCGGCATTGAAAATAGAAAAGAAACCGAACAGGTGACCGGTATTGTACACGATGGCATCATCCAGCATGATGAGATTCTGGTCCGGCCCGCCGCCGCGCACATAAAAGCCGGCATTGCCTTCGCCCGCATTGCGCACGCCCGGCAGCAGCTGGATGGTCTTCAGAATGTCCACCTCTCCCAGGAAGGCTGGTATGTTTTTGATCTGGGCCACCGAAAGATCGATCTTTCCCATCTGCGCATTGCGCACATTGGCATCGCGCCGGCGGCTGTACACCACCACTTCGTTTTGTAGGGCCGCCCGGGGGATAAGGAGAAAATTCTGCTCCCGGTTGCCGTCGAGCACTACCGTGAAGGGCTGGGTCACGTAGGAAACATGGGAAACCGAAAAAGTATAGGCACCGGAATCCAGGGTCAGGGAATAGTACCCGTATTGATTGCTGGCCACCGAGCGGTTGCTGCCCACCACCGAGATGGTAGCGCCGATCACCAGTTCGCCCGTTACGGTGTCCCGTACATACCCGTTCACTGTAAATCCCTTCTGGGCGCCGGCTGCCGCTGAAAGGAGGAGCAGCCCGATAAAACAGATTTTTTTCAAAGGTGGTGGTTGTACTTATTGAAATCGGAGCGAATCAATGGTTTCGCCGCAAGCCAGCATGCCCCTTCCGTATTTGGGGTCTTTCACGCCGAGGTAAGGGTTGCGCCGGGCTTCATCCGCCGCCGAAGCGGAGATCCACTGGGCCGTTTCGTCATCGTTGAAGGCCATCGGGCATTGCTGCAGGTATACGCCGGCCGCGTCGTAGCGGATCACCCGCAGGAAATCATACAGGTTATTGGACAGCTGGTGGAAGCGGCGGCGTTTTTCGGTAAGGCCGGCCTGCTTTCCAAAGGCCTGTGCATCGTTGCGCACGTTCGATAAAGACCCTTCGGCCGATTCGAAAATGCCGGCCGTATCTTTCCGGAGCTCTTCCAGTTGGATGGCTTCCAGCCGGCGGTCCAGGTCACCGGCCCTGCTGTCGGCCGCGGCGCTGTCCCAGTTCACCAGGGCTTCCGACAACCCGTAATAGGCTTCCAGGGCATTGTTCACCGATTCATTGAAGGTGGCGGAATGCCGGCTGACGGCCAGGGGTTGTTGCCGGGGCGTCAGTTCATTATCCGGCTTCTTCCGGGTGACAAAGATGAACCAGGTGGCCACCCCGATTACCGCCAGCGCCAGCAACATCATCCATTTTTTCATGCAGAAACAGGTTTATGGGTGCAAAACTATATCACAGATGGCACAGATAGGAAAATCGATGGCACAGATAAGGATTTCCTTTTATTTTAGTTGCTTTCGCCGCGCAAACATTAAACAACCAAACGGGAATTCAGTCGAAACAGGCGCTTTTTTGTTAAAGCAGCATCAACTTTCCCGATATCTGCGTCATCCGTTTTCCTTATCTGCGCCATCTGTGATACTTTTGCCGGTCTTAATTCCGAATTATGCTGGCCGGACTGCAAAACGTGACTTTTGATTTTGGCGCCCGCACCATTGTGCGCGACGCAACCTGGCACATCCACCCTATGGAGCGGATCGGCCTCATCGGGTATAATGGTACGGGCAAATCGACCCTGCTGAAAGTGCTGGCGGGCGAATACCAGCCTTCGGCCGGTACGGTGGAGCGGGGCCGCAACACCACCATCGGGTACCTGCACCAGGACCTCCTTTCCTTCGACACCAACGAATCAATCCAGGAAGTGGCGCTGCATGCCTTCGACCGGGTGCGTACCCTGGAAAAGGAACTGGAACGGCTGACCGCACAGCTGGAAACCGACACTTCGGAAGCCCTCCTTTACGAATACAGCGAAAAGCTCCATGAACTGGAAGAAGCCGGCGGGTACGACGTTCAGCACCGGACCGAAGAAGTGCTGCAGGGCCTTGGCTTTTCCAATGCCGACCTGCAGCGGCCCTATAAGGAATTCAGCGGTGGCTGGCGCATGCGGGTACTGCTGGCCAAGATGATCCTGCAGCAGCCCGACCTGCTGCTGCTCGACGAACCGACAAACCACTTGGACCTTCCCTCCATCGAATGGCTGGAAAAATACCTCAGCCATTATAAGGGTGCCGTGGTCATTGTCAGCCACGACAAATACTTCCTGAACCGGATGGTGAAAAAGATCGTGGAGCTGTACCAGAAAGAGCTCCACTTCTACAACGGCAACTATGCCTTCTACGAAACCGAAAAGCAGCAGCGGGTGGAACTGCAGCAGCGGGCTTATGAAAACCAGCAGGAATACATCCGCCAGCAGGAACGCTTCATTGAGCGGTTCCGTGCCAAAGCCACCAAGGCGGCCCAGGCCCAAAGCGCCATGAAGCGGCTGGATAAGCTGGATCGCATTGAAGACGTGGAGATCGAACGGCCCAATATCCGGATCAATTTCAATATCGACAAAACACCGGGCAAGGTACTGGTGGAACTGAAAAATGTATCCAAATCATTTCCGAAGGTGGAGATCCTGAAGAATGCCTCCGCGGAAATCGAACGCGGCGACAAAATCGCTCTGGTGGGCGCGAACGGAAAGGGCAAGTCCACCCTGCTGCGGGTGATAGCGGGCAACGAACCGGTGACCGGCGAACGCCGCTGGGGCCACAACATCGATGCCGCCTTCTACGCCCAGCACCAGCTGGAAGCCCTGAACGTAAACAATACGATCCTGGATGAAATGAAGGAAGCCGGCACCCAGAAAACGGAACTCGAACTGCGCACGCTGCTGGGGTGCTTCCTGTTCAGCGGCGACGATACCGATAAAAAGATCAAAGTACTCAGCGGGGGCGAAAAAGCCCGGGTGGCCCTGGCCAAGACGATGACCAGTAAGGCAAACTTCCTGCTGCTCGACGAACCGACGAACCACCTGGACATCCATTCCGCGGAACTGCTCATTGATGCCCTGAACCGATACGAAGGTTCCTTTGTGCTGGTCAGCCACGACCGCTATTTTATTTCCAAAACAGCCAATAAGATCTGGGAGATCGTGGACGGGGAGATCAAGGAATTCAAGGGCGATTACGAAGAATGGGTTGCCTGGAAAGAACGGATGGCCGCGCAGGCAAAGCAAAATGCCGAGCGCGAAAAAGAACCGGTGTCCC
>DATAGL010000697.1:0-2918 GCA_036263755.1 Chitinophagaceae bacterium
CAACTTCGTCAACATCCTGTTCTCCGTACTGGTGGGCATCATCATCGTGGCGGTGTTTGCCTTCTCCATCGATCCCCTGCTGCCCGTGGTGTACTTCGGGGGCATCGCCATCCTGATGGTCATCTCCAACCTGCTGAGCAAAAAAGTAAAAACGATCCAGAAGGTCATCGTTTCGCAAACCACCTCGCTGGCCGGCACCACTACCGAATCGCTGCGCAACATCGAGCTGGTGAAAAGCCTGGGCCTGACCGAGCAGGAAGTGGGTCGGCTGAACCAGAACACCTACAAGATCCTGGGACTGGAACTGACGAAAGTGAAGCGCATCCGCAGCATTTCCTTCGTGCAGGGCACCTTTGTCAATACGCTGCGCCAGGTGATCCTGTTCATGCTTATGTTCCTCATCTTTGAAGGCCGCCTTGATGCAGGACAGCTGGTGACGATGCAGATCTTCTCCTTCTTCATTTTCGGCCCCCTGCAGGAGATCGGCAATATCATCCTCTCTTACCGGGAAGCTGAAGCCTCGCTGAATAACTTCCGCAACCTGATGCAAAAGGCGCCCGAACCGCAACCGGAACGGCCCATCCACCTCGGCGCGGTGGAAATGCTGCAGTTCCGCCACGTGGGCTTCCGGCACCAGACCGCCGCGCAAAAAGCCATCGACGACATTTCCTTTGATGTAAAAACAGGGGAGACTATAGCCTTTGTCGGTCCCTCGGGTTCGGGCAAGACCACGCTGATGAAACTGCTGGTGGGCCTTTACCGTCCGCAGGAAGGAAATATCCTGTACAACAGCATCGATGCCGGCAGCATCAACTTTGAGGACCTGCGCAACCAGATCGGCTTCGTTACCCAGGATACCCAGCTCTTTTCCGGAACGATCAAGGAAAACCTGATGTTTGTCAACCCGCAGGCCACCGAGGAAGACCTCATCGATGCCCTGCACAAGGCCTCCTGCCAGAACCTCCTGGCACGGGCCGAGAAAGGGCTGGAAACCGTTATCGGGGAAGGCGGACTGAAACTCTCCGGCGGCGAGAAGCAGCGCCTCTCCATCGCACGGGCACTCATCCGGAAGCCCCGCCTCCTCATATTTGACGAGGCCACCTCCGCGCTGGATTCCCTTACCGAGGAAGAGATCAACAAAACGATCCGGCAGGTATCGTCACTCAACAACCAGGTAACGATCCTGATTGCCCACCGGCTGTCCACCATCATGCATGCCGACCGCATCTATGTCCTGGAGCGCGGCGACGTGGTGGAGACCGGAACACACGAATCGCTGCTGGAACAGAAAGGCCTGTACTACGCCATGTGGCGGCAGCAGATCGGGGAGCGCAAGCCGGCTGCGGCCCGCGCTTAGCGCCGGTCGTTGGGATCAAGAAAGTCGGAGAAGATATGCTTGCGCTCTATGCCTTCCACGTCGCTCAGTTCCAGCTCGATGGCATTGGTGCTTTTGATGATTTCCACCAGGGAAATGAACAGGGAAGTAAGCAGGCTAAGCAGGCCCGCGGCAAATACCATCTTGGCAACGGCCATCCATTCATTGTAAATGCAGTACATGCACACCACGCAGAGCAGGAAGGAGAATACACCCAGCCCCTGCATGTACTTGATCAGGTTGATGCGCTGGCGGAGCGCCCGGATCTGCATGACCAGCAGCCCGTCGCGGTTCCCGCTTTTGTAGTCTTCGTGGAGCCTGCGGGCCAGGTTGGCCAGCGCCACGAACCGGTTGGTATAAGCCAGCAACAGCAGTGAGATCGCCGGGAACAACAGGGCCGGCGTGTTGAAGGTGAGTTCCATGGGCTAAAATTAAGGCGTTGCGGGTTGACAGGAGGGAAAGAATGGACAGGGAGTGAATGTGCAGGTGTGCAGATGTGCAAATGTGCAAATGAAGGATGCATGGATGCTGATATATTTATAGTCGGATTAAAGGTGGATCGGTAAGGAACGAATGACTAAATGAATGCTTTGAGCTTGCCGGCACTGGGGTCTTAGTGATACGTATATGGTGCACCGGGAAGTATTCGATTGGTTACACCAACTATGCACTGAACATTGAATATTGAATATTGAATATTCTTCCTCTTGTCTTTCCAAAAGAACTTAAGCCTTGCCTCCGCTCCTGACATAGGGCTGTCACTGTTCGCCCCTACTTTGCTTTTATGATGAAAACAGACCTGGTCAAAACCGACAAGACTTATTATACCGCCAGGCCAACACCCACACTGGTGACCCTGGAGCCGGTGGCTTACCTGGCCCTGGAAGGAACCGGGGACCCTTCCGGCGCGGCCTTCACCCGTCATATTGAAGCCCTGTATACGACGGCCTATACGCTGAAGTTCACCTGCAAGGAAGCCGGCGCTGATTTTACCGTACCGAAACTGGAAGGACTTTGGTGGTACGATACGGTGCAATACGGTTCCATCCGGCCTGCAGAGGCAGCGGTGTGCATCCCCCGCAGCGAATGGAAGTACCGGCTCCTCATCCGCATGCCCTCTTTTATCAACCGGTATAACGCAGAAGAAGCGCGCAAAGCGGCGCTGCAGCGCAAGGGACTTCCGGATATTGAAAAGGTTACCTTCTTCACCATGGCGGAGGGACTCTGCGTGCAGCTCCTTCATACCGGCCCCTTCGACCGGGAGGCGGAGTCCCTGGAGAAAATAGTGGCGTTCATGGACCAGCAGGGATTGCGGTCCAACGGCCTGCACCACGAGATCTATCTTTCCGACTTCCGCAAAACCAAACCCGAAGCCCTGAAGACCATCCTGCGCGAACCGGCGGCACCGGTTGCCCAGCCCTCCTGAATAATATTCATGAGTGATCCACCGCGCCCGGGTCCCGCCCGCCGGAACCGAAGTACTTTTCTTCAGCACAATATTCAACCCTGCGTCTTTGCGTTTCTTTGCGGCTTCGCGTGCAAC
>DATAGL010000698.1:0-1992 GCA_036263755.1 Chitinophagaceae bacterium
CAACGTACTGCACGAAGAATTTTTCGAAACCACGTACAAACAGGTGAACCTGTTCATCGTAGGAACCGGTAACGTTGGCGGAAAGCTGATGAACCAGCTCCTGCAGCAGGAGCAGTACCTCCTGCACCACCTCCGGCTGCAGGTGCGGGTCATCGGGCTGGCGAACAGCAAAAAAATGATCTTCTCCGATGAGGGCATCAACCTCAATGGCTGGAAAGAAACGCTGGCCGGCGGACAGGCCATGGACCTCCAGACCTTTGTGAACAGTACCCAGTCGAAAAACCTGCGGAATTCCGTGTTCGTGGATGTAACGGCCAATGAAAAAGTGGCGGGTATTTACGACCAGCTGTTCAGCCGCAGCATTTCGGTAGTGGCCTGCAACAAGATCGCTCCTTCCTCGCCCTACAGCAACTACCTACGCCTCAAAGACACAGCCCGCGATCATAACGTGCTGTTTCTTTTTGAAACCAATGTAGGCGCCGGGCTTCCGGTGATCGGCACGCTCAACGACCTGCTGCGCAGCGGCGATGCCGTGAACCGCATCGAGGCGGTGCTCAGCGGCACCCTCAATTTTGTATTCAATAATTATAACGGCGAACGTCCCTTCGCATCTGTTGTACGCCAGGCCCAGGAAGAAGGCTATACGGAACCGGATCCGCGGCTGGACCTCGGCGGCACCGACGTCATGCGCAAGATCATGATCCTTGCCCGGGAAGCCGGAGAAAAGCTGGAGATGGAAGACATCACCAATCATTCGTTTATGCCGGCCTCCTGCATGGAAGGAAGCGTGGAGGATTTCTATGCCGAGATGGAGCGGCAGGAAGCCCATTTCCGCAAGCTGTACGACGAAGCGGAAGCAGCCGGCAAAAAGCTGAAATTCGTGGCCCGCTACGAATCAGGCAAAGCCTCCGTAGGCCTGCAGCATATCGATCCGAAACACGATTTTTATCACCTGTACGGCAAGGATAATATTGTGCTTTTTTCCACCAACCGTTACTCCGAGCAGCCGATGGTGGTAAAGGGCGCCGGCGCCGGTGCCGATGTAACCGCTTCCGGTGTTTTCGCCGATATCATCCGTGCTGCCCGCATTTAAAACTGCCACCCATGCAACAAAAGAAAATAACGGTGAAGGCTCCTGCCACGGTGGCCAACCTTGTCTGCGGCTTCGATGTGCTGGGCATGTGCCTGCATGAGCCTTACGACCTGATGGAAGTGCGCCTGCTGGAAGAACGTACGGTCATCATCCGGAGTGCGGACGGCTACCCCCTGCCGGAAGATCCGAAGCTGAACACCGCAGGCGCGCCCCTGATCGAGATGCTCCAGGAAATAGAAGGAGCAACCGGCTTTGAAGTGCTGATCCACAAACGCATCAAACCCGGCAGCGGTGCCGGCTCCAGTGCGGCCAGCGCTGCCGGTGCCGTTGTGGCCGCCAATCACCTGCTCAACAACCGGTTCACCAAGGAAGACCTTGTGCGCTTTGCCATGTTCGGGGAAAAGGTGGCCTCGGGCGTGAAGCATGCCGACAACATCGCACCCTGCATTTACGGAGGCATCACCCTTATCCGGGCCATTTTCCCGCTGGACATCGTTACCCTGAACACGCCCGACCTGTTTGTGACCCTGGTCCATCCGCAGATCGAGGTGAAGACCGCCGATGCCCGGCAGATCCTCCGGAAGGAAGTGCTGCTGAAGGATGCCATCCGCCAGTGGGGCAACATTGCCGGGCTCGTGGCCGGTTTTATGAAGGAGGATTATGAGCTCATCGGACGGTCGCTGGAAGACGTGATCATTGAACCGGTGCGCAGCATCCTTATTCCCGGGTTTGACGAGGTGAAACGCCGGTGCAAGGATGCCGGTGCCCTGGGCGGAGGTATTTCCGGGTCGGGCCCGTCCATATTCATGCTCAGCCGCGAGGAAGAAACAGCAAACAAGGTAAAGGACATTATGGAAAGTGTATATGAGCACCTGCGGATTCCCTACCATACTTATGTA
>DATAGL010000699.1:0-1741 GCA_036263755.1 Chitinophagaceae bacterium
GGTTTCGCTGGCAGCCTGCACCGACCTCGGAAACAAGATCAGCATCAACCCCAAAAGCGAAGTCTTCTTCAAAGGTGAAGGCGTGAGCGAGGACGATGCCCGCCGCCTGGGCACCTTTCTCCTGCAACAAGGCTATTTCGATACCACCACGGCCAAGACCGCACACCTCTCCAAAGACGGGGACGACTGGATGATCCGCATGGTGATCAACGAAGCCGAATATGCGCGGGACAAGGCCCGGTACCGGCTCCTGTTCTGGCGCCTCCAGGAGATCATCAGCCGCTCCGTATTCGGCGGGGCTGATGCCCTGGTCATCTTTGCCGATAAAAATGTGAAGGACCTGGAGCCCGTGGGCGCTATCGGCAAGGTGGCGGTCAACCCGCGCAATACCATTTTCTTCCGGCCCGAAGCCACTGCCGCGGAGGCCCGCAAGGTGGGCGACGTGCTGACAAAGGCCGGCTACTTCACCGGGTCGAACGACCTAGAAGTGCTGCTGTTCCGCGACAGCGGCCGGCACCAGGTTTCCTTCGTGGTCAATGAGGCCATCCTGGCGCAGAACGAGGAAGCCCTGCTTCCGTACTTCAAGGTGTACAAATACCTCATCGGCAAAGAGGCCCTGGCCGGGGCGCCGAACCGCGTAACCCTGATCAACACGGAGTTCGGGGAACTGAAAGAAGTGGAAGAGCTGACACCGGAGGAACGCACGGCCGTAGAAGCCCAGTTCCGCTCGGCTGCACCGGCGGAGGCGCCGCAGCCCTGACCCTTCCGCAGCAGCCGACCTTAAGACACCACATCCGGTGTCTTTCCCTATTTTTACCGCAACCAACCGACACATGCAAACCGCCCCGAAAAAAATTGTCAATGCCTGGGCCATGTACGACTGGGCCAACTCGGCGTACAACCTGGTCATTACTTCCACCATCTTTCCCGCTTATTTCACGGCCGTTACCGGCGACGGGGTGGATACCACCACGGAAGACAAGATCGAGTTCCTCGGCCGCACCTTTTCGAATACCTCGCTGTATAACTACGCCCTGTCGTTTGCCTTCCTCGTGGTAGCGCTGGTATCGCCGCTGCTTTCTTCCATTGCCGACACACGCGGCAACAAGAAAAACTTCATGGCCTTTTTTATGACGATGGGCTCTATTGCCTGCTGCTCCCTGTTCTTCTTTACAGGGAAGGACCGGCTGCTGCTGGGGGTGGCGGGACTGGTCATCGCCTGCATCGGGTACTGGGCGAGCCTTGTGTTCTACAACTCCTACCTTCCGGAGATCGCCGCCCCGCAGGACCGCGACCGGATCTCGGCCCGGGGCTTTTCGTACGGGTACATCGGCTCGGTGCTGCTGCAGGTCATCTGCTTTGTATTTGTATTCAAGCCGGACCTGATCGGCGGCGATGAAAACACCAACATCCAGTTCCGCATCGCCTTCCTGCTCACCGGGCTGTGGTGGTTCGGCTTTGCCCAGATCCCGCTGCGCCGCCTGCCCCGCTACCCGCCCCATAACATCGACCCGCAAAAAAGCGCGCTCACCAACGGCTACCGCGAGCTGCAGGTGGTGTGGGGCCAGCTGAAGAAGATCAAGCCGCTGAAGCGCTTTCTCGGTTCGTTCTTCTTTTTCAATATGGGCGTGCAAACGGTGATGCTGGCCGCCGCCCTCTACGGCAAGAACGAGCTGCAGATCCCCGACGTCAACCTGATCATCTCCATCGTGCTCATCCAGCTCATTGCCGTACCGGGGGC
>DATAGL010000700.1:0-3096 GCA_036263755.1 Chitinophagaceae bacterium
CCTTCGCCATGCTTTATCGCATGGCCGCATCCGTCATGTCCTTGTTGTGGATAGGGTACCTTATTTTCAATGAACGGCTGTATTCCGAAAAGATGACCAATGTACATGTCCGGTGTAGTCTGATTTGTGCATTGCTCTTCATCAGTTATCCGATGTGGATGAACGGGATCCATGCAGGGATAGCAGCGGACATGCTGGCAACCGGATTTGTGGTATCCCAATGCTTTTTTCTTATCAACCTGGTAAGGGGATGGCAGTATGCGAAGACAGGGCCGGAGGATGAAGGATTGACAAAATAGGGTCCGTATCCTATTTTTACCGGTAAGCCGGAATACACTGCAGCAAGGAGAATGAATGCGCTCTTTTCCGATCAAATTGCATTCCTCCGTGTTCTTTCCGTTGACGGCTATAAAACAACAGGCAACACTGAACGGAACGCAAATGAGGAAGATCGTTTATTATGTAGCCAGTTCCTTGGACGGATTTATTTCCGGACCGGATGAAGACATCAGCGGGTTTGTGGGAACAGGGAATGGTGTGGACCGGTACCTGGCCGACCTGGCGGATTTTGACACCGTAATAATGGGCAGGCACACCTACGAATTCGGTTATAAGTTCGGGCTTCAGCCAGGGCAACCTGCCTATCCGCATATGTCGCATTATATCTTCTCCGATACCCTTACACTTGAAAAAGCAGATCCTAAGGTTCAGGTAAAAAAAATCGGTCTCCAGGAAATCGAAATCATACAAAACCAGCCCGGAACGGATATTTACTTATGTGGTGGCGGACAGTTTGCGGGCTGGCTGCTGGATCATAGGAAAATTGATATTCTTAAAATAAAATTGAACCCTTTGATCCTTGGACAGGGTGTCAGGCTGTTTGGAAACTCGAAGCAAACCTTTCAAACGGAGCTGATCAGCAGCCAGGTTTATGACAATGGGCTGCAAATCATGACCTTCCGGATAAAATACTGAAAGAGGCAGGAAGTGCTGTTCTTCTTCGGCTTCGAATCTATTGCGCCCGATGGAAAGATATGCAACGAATCTTCATTTCTTATGGTCACATAATAAAATAGCTATATGAATAAAAGCACTTCATTTCTTTTAATCTTCCTTCTCTTTTTCGCATCCTGCCAAAAGGAAAGGGGTGGCCGCTATTGTGACCTGATGAAGGAAGGCCTGGTGGCCAACAATGCAGGCAAAGTGGAGAAGGCCATAAATGAAGCGATTGCCCGGCTGGAGGACGAAGAACATACGGCCGATAACCTGTCCCGTCTGGCGACCCTTCTTTCTTCCTCCTGCGGTATTACGGCGGAGGCTCTCTGCTTTAGTTGCAATTATTCAGACCCTCCCCAAAGTGAAATGCAGGTTACCTTTCAATCGGGTGGAACTACCCGGACAAAAATGATCCGTATAACGCATGCCCCTTCCCAAAGAATGATTTTCCGGAGTATGTATGATTAGCGGTTCCCTCCCGGTACTTCTGCCCTGCAAGCGTATGATTCCATAAAAGGGAACCTATGCCGGCTCCCGGGTAGGATACTTAATTAATGCACTATATTTAATCGGCGAAATGAGGCTGTTGCGCATCGAAGCCCTTTTCGAATTTTGCCATTACCAAAATACCTGACTTCTGCATGGGAAAAAGACTTTCTTTTATGGTAGCGCTGCTGACTACTGCTCCTGTTTTCTTTGCCTGTCATTCCGGTAAGAAGGCCCAGGTAGTTACTTCGGCTCCCCAAACCGGCGAAAGGCCGGCAAGCTTGTGTGACCGGAAGATTCAATACCGCATCAGCAGTATCCGGAAAACGAAAACCCTGGAAGAGATCGACCGGCCTGTGGTACTTACGATCAACCCGGCAGCAAAGCTGATGACCTTCACCGAAGCATCATCAGCGAATGAGGCTCAGCGTAAGGAAAAGGTGATGGAAGTCGTGGATTGTAGTCTGCAGGAAGGTTCAAATGAAGGGTTTGCCCTCTACAAAACAACATTTATGGGCCCTGACAACGAGCGGGTAGAGGAGCTCTGGAGGCTTGAGGTAAAGGGAGGAGGCACCACTATATATTATTCCGTGAAGGGAACAGAAAGAACAACCTTCAGGGTCGCTGACGCCAACATCCTGAAGTAGCAACGGGAAGTATCCCTGACGAATGGGTTCCTGTTCCGGCTGCTCCGGCATACTTCAACCCCCTATTCACTATTTTACAGGTCACCTGCATGATGATCAATCGATTTTTCCCGGCCTGCCTCCGTTCTGGCTATGCAGCCTTTCTGCTCCTTTTACTCCTGGCTTGTAACCTTCCCGTTTCTGAACCAAAAAAGAAGGACATTCCGGTCAGGGACTTTATGGGCATATACCCACTGGGAAGAACGGTTCCCCTGGAAGCAGGTGTTTTATCCAAAGTAAAGAAGGCTTCGGACTGGAAGATGGTGCTCGGTGACCACAATAACTTTCAGCTGTACGGTACCGGAAAGAATATCAGGGGCTACTGGCATGTGGACCGGAACGGAGAGGAATACCTCATCCTGTTTCACAGCGGCCCTGTCACCACCGTTGCCCGGTTTAACGGAAAAGACATTTATTTCGAGAAGCCGGACCAGCTTGTGGACAGCCTCTTCCGGGAAGCAACGTTCACGAGAAGCGAAGGGGAGTAGGATTCCGGCGGCTTGCAAACAAGACCGGATGCCAATATTGCAAAATCTGATTGACCATAAACAACAGGAAGGCCGTGGCGTTCCGACAATGCTGGTTCTTAAATCGGGCAGCACCCCGTTCCTGAATACATAAAAAGCGCTACACTCATGAGATCCGTAATATTTTTATATTTCGTCGTGAATACACTTAAGGTGGAAGGTCAGGATTCTATTTGGCTTAAACAGGCCAAGATAGAAGAAGTGATAAAGTTTGAAGAGGCGGTTTCACCCCATGTTACCTTCCTGAAGCAAAATGTCGGCTTGTCAGGAGACTCTTATCCCTTACTCAGCAAACACCAGGTCCGAACCCCCCTTATCGCGAAGCGGCAGGGACAGGGCTCCTTACCCGTTTATGCGGAATACTTTTACACGCCCGGGGATTCCATCATAAGGTTGGTTTC
>DATAGL010000701.1:0-9993 GCA_036263755.1 Chitinophagaceae bacterium
GCGAAGCTCACGCTTGAGGCTGAAGGAGAAGCCGGTCCCCTGATTTCCGTAACCCTTTATGACGGACCGGAAAGCCACCGCATCCTTTTTGCATGCAACGCCCTTTCCCACAGCGCCATTTCGGAAGCGCAGACCCGCGAACTGGATGCGGTGGAGCCGGATGGGGAAGCGGCAGGTATCGAATTTTCCGGAACGTGGGTCCGGCTGGTGCAGTTGTATACCGAAAGCACCCCGGGAAACAAAGTGCACCAGCGTTTCCTGCTGGCGGAAATCTCCCGCGACCAGCCCACCTGGGTCATCGATCATTACGATGATCCCCGTCTGGACCATACCTGAAACGGGACCCTCAGCACTTCCTGTACTGCAACTGATGTCCGGGCCTGTGAGGAACGCAATTGGAACAACAATAAATGTTTATCTTATGACCCTATTACAACCAAAATGGCCGGAAAGAGCATTCCTGAATCTACGGGTGCTTTCGAGCAACTGCATGCAATCCAGACAAACGATGAAAGGGCGCTCCGGCGCCTGTACGGGGCAAACTATCCCAAAGTGGAGGCTTTCGTGCTGAAGAACAGCGGGTCCCAGGAGCAGGCCCGGGATGTGTTCCAGGAGGCGTTTATCGCGGTATGGCGCAATATTCAACTGGATAAATTCCGGCCACAGGGCCTTACCTCCCTGGATGCCTACCTTTTCCGGATTGCCAAAAACAAATGGATGGATTACCTACGTTCGGCCCACCACACCCGGGTCGTGCCGATGAGTGACCGGCAGCAGGAAAACCTGATCGAGGAAACCCTTTCGTCCCGGGAGAACGATTACCTCCAGGCCGTACGGACTCACTTCCGGAACCTGGGCAGCGACTGCCGGAAAATACTCACCCTGTTCTACTGCGACAATGCACCATTGAAAGACATTGCACTGCAGATGGGATGGACGGAAGCCACGGCCAAGAACAACAAATACCGCTGTATTCAAAAACTTCGCTCCTTTATAAACAAACCGACTTGAACAACGATCAGCACCTGACACAAGAGGATTGGGAGGAACTGGAAAGGTACCTGGAAGGCACCCTGACCGGAGATGCCTACCACCGTTTCCACAACCGGCTTTCCACAGATCCTGCACTCCGCGCAATGCTGGAAGAGGTCCGGCTGTTGCGGACCGGGATCCGTGAGGTAAAGCTGCGGGGACAGCTGGATGATTTTCACCGGGAACTTGCCGTTGGGGCAGCACCGGTGCGGAAGATAGGAACAAACCGGAAGTGGTACGCTCTGGCTGCCGCTTCGTTCATCCTGGTGCTGGTGACCGTCGGAATATTGTTTTCGCGGACCGGAAGCCAGGGCGAAAAGCTGTTTGCCGCCTTTTTCGAGCCGGACCCGGGACTGGCCACCACCATGAGCGCCGAATCGGACTATGCATTCAACCGGGGCATGATCGATTTCAAAACGGGGCAGTATGCGGCGGCCATCGACCGCTGGCGCCCGTTGCTGGCCGGCCGCCCGGACAGCGACACGCTGCATTATTTTACAGGCGTGGCCTACCTCGCACTGGGGCAGGCCGACAGTACGATCCCGCACCTCCGGACAGTATGGGGCGTTCCGCAAGGCACGTTCCGCACCGATGCCGGCTGGTACCTCGCCCTGGCATTGCTCCGGCAAAACCGGAAGCAGGAAGCCCTTTCCTACCTGCAACAAACTACGCACCCGCGAAAGGATGAACTTTTATCCCGGTTAAAACCATGAGCGTGGCACGAACCAAAACCAGCTTCCTCCTGCTCCTTTGTTTCGCGCTCGTAACCGGCCGTGCCCAGACGGGCCACCCCCTGGCTCAGCTGGAAAAAGCGCTGACTGAAGAACGGTACCAGGAGGCCGACTCGCTGTTGCAGGCCCGTATGCAGTTCTTTCTTTCCAGGCGGCAGCTGGATTCGATACCTGCATACCTTTCATACCTGGGTCGTGTGGAAGAAAAACAGCATTCTCCCGAAGCCGCGTTCCGCAAACTGGAACGGTTCATCGGGCAGTTCAAGGCCCTGGGACCGAATGCAGGCCAGCTTTCCCGGGTATATACGCAGGCGGGCGCCTATTACGGCTCCACCGGCCGCAACCAGCAGGCGTATACCGCCAACCGGGAAGCCTACCGTCTGGCCCGCCAGGCCCCGGGTACGGAGCCGGAAACACTGGCCTCCATCGATTCCAACCTGGGCACCTATGCCTACCGGATGGGTCATGTACACCTGGCTGCGGACCACCACCGCAAAGCCATCCGGGTTTTCAGCGCCCGGAAGAAAAAAACACATACGGAAAGCCTCTATGTTTCGGCCAATAACATGGGCAGCGTGATGTGGCATGCCTCAAAAATGGACAGCGCCCTGTATTATTACAACATTGCCCTGGATGCCCTTGCGCAGATGGAGCCTACGCCCCTGAACCGGTATTACCGGCCGGCCGTGCTGCAAAATAACCTGTGCGCCCTGTATAACCTCCGGGGAGAAACGGCCCGGGCCATCGAAGCCATGAAGACCTGTATCGAAAACCTGAGGGTCTACCTGGCCACACCCGAACCGGGACCCAAAAAGCCGACCGCCGTCAGTTTCCAGTACGAAGCCACCGATAACCTGGCCGGAATCTATAAAGAGCTGGGCGACTACACCCGGGCGCACGAACTGCTTTGGTATTCCTACCGCCAGAAGCAGCGCAATACCGGTGAAGACCCGACCGGTGTGTATAAATCGCAGATCCTGCTGGGACAGCTGTATTACGCCCGGCGCGAACACCGCAAAGCGGTGGAGTTTCTGACTGCAGGCTGGAATAAGATTGCAGGGGTGGATGGCGATTACCTGTTCTGGCAGGCTGATGCCTGCAACACCCTGGCCCTTGTACATGAAGAACTGGGGACTCCGGAAAAGGCGGCCTTTTTTTATGAGAAGGCGGACAGCCTGTACGAGGCCTCGCTCGGAGGTATTTATGATGATATCTACCTGGGCTTTCTGAATAATGCATCCACCTTCTATGCTAAAAACAACCGGCTGGACCTTGCGCTGTCCAAGGCCAATAAGAGCTTCCGGTACGTGAAAGCTGCACAAGGAAGCGAGACCCTCCTGGCCTTCTACCAACTGCTCAACCTCTCCGAAGTATACCTGACGGCCGGACGCTACCGGCAGGCACTGGACTACAGCAGCCGGGGACTGTCCGTAGTGGAAAAGCGGATGCGCCATAGCAGCTCCCTGATGGACTCCGTAAAAACGGAACTGAAAAAGCCCAAAGCGCTCCTGCTGCACGCCCGGGCCCGTTACCACCTGCCGGGGAATAAGGATGTACCGGGACTGAAGGCGATCCTGAATGAACTGAACGAAGCACTGACGATCCTGGAACGGCGCAAATCGATTCTCCCCGATGTCAAGGACGCCGGGCTGCTGCTGGCCGACCACATGGACCTGCTGGACTTCATCAAACTGGTCAACCTGGACCTGTATCGGCTTACCGGCGACAGGAGTTACATCGGCCGGGTATTAAGCCTTCAGGAGTCGGGCGTCTATACGCGGATCCGCGCCCGCCTGGACAAATCGGACTCAATCCTTTTTGCCCGTGTGCCCCGCAGTCTTCAGCAGCAGGAGCAGCAGCTGAAGACTGTACTCCGCACCGCCCTGGAAGGGGATGCCGGCCATCACCGGAGCATGGGAAATTACCTGGCAGCCCTCGACAGGTGGAACCGCTTCCAGGCTTCCCTGAAAAAGCAATACCCCGATTACTTCCGGACCCGCTACGGTTCAATCGTCAAATCCATGGAGGAGGTACACAGGTCGTTGCCGGCGCGTACCACGGTGATCCGGTATTTCTTTACCGGCCGGGACCTGTATGCGGTGGTGCTGGACCAGGAACAGCAAAGCCTTTACCGGTTGCAGGCTCCGCAACTGGAAAAAAGCATTTCGGCGCTGAGCAGCTT
Source organism: Chitinophagaceae bacterium (assembly GCA_036263755.1). GTDB lineage: Bacteria > Bacteroidota > Bacteroidia > Chitinophagales > Chitinophagaceae > Flavisolibacter. Next base: position 3,946 of record DATAGL010000701.1, read on the forward strand.
TGCCACACCCAATGCTGAATACGCTGCCCTCCTATACCAGCTCTACGGGCAACTGTGGGCGCCGCTGGCGAAAGCGGTGCGCCATTCCAAAGTGGTGATCATTCCGGACGGGATTCTTTACCACCTGAACTTTGAGCTCCTCACGCCACAACGCATCAGCCGGTTCGATGAACTGTCTTCCAGGAGCCTGCTCGCGCGCTATACAGTAGCCTATCATTACAGCCTGGCACTGGTAGGCCAGCAAAAGAAGGCGCGGCCCGAGAAAAATTTCGTAGCCTTTGCGCCTGGTTTTTCGGATGCCGGGAAACAACGTTACCGTGCCCGGGTACGGGATTCGTTCCTGCTGGACGAAGGCTACGTTTCGCTGCTGCCGCAGCCTTTTACACTGGACTTTGTGAAGAAAGCGCAGGCAAGACTGGGCGGCAGCGTATTTACCAACGAAGCCTCTACCGCGGCTTCCTTCAAAGCCCATGCAGGCAATCACAAGATCATTCATATAGGGACGCATGGCGAGGCCAACAACCTGTCACCGGAATATTCGCGGCTGATCTTTGCCAAGGACGGTAAGCATCCGGAACAGAATTCCGTGTACCTGCCGGAACTCTACAACTGCAACCTCACTGCCGAACTGGCTGTCCTGACGGCCTGTGAATCGGGCAAACCGGGCTACCAGGATGGCGAAGGAATGATTTCCCTTGCCCACGCCTTCAATTATGCGGGCAGCGAAAGTATCCTCACCGGGCTCTGGAAAATTGATGAACAGGCCAGTACCCTCCTTCTGGAGGCTTTTTACCAGAACCTGCAGGAAGGTATGGACAAAGACGAAGCTCTCCGGAAGGCAAAGCTGCATTACCTGGAACATGCGCAGGGCCGGGTGCTGGCCCCTCCCTACTGGGCCGGGCTGGTACTTATGGGAGACACATCCCCCGTTTCCCTGGAAAAGGAACCGTTTTCTGCGTGGTGGTGGATGGCCGGCACAGCCGTTATCCTCGCCCTCTTATGCGGGTACCTGTATAAAAGAAAAGGACGGACAGCCGCAGGTCGGCCCGCTCCGTAGCAACCTTTTTGAAACAACAGGGGAAGGCTTCCTCTTCCTGCACAAAAAGGCCGCTCCGGAAGGAGCGGCCGGTCTGAACTATAGAGGCACCGCTCAAAACTGATCGATATCCTGCCAGGGGGTGGATGGCGAATTGATGAAGGGCCAGAGCAGATTGTCCAGCGCCCCGTTGAAGGAAGTATTCAGGCTCCGCGAATTGCACAGCACCACCCAGTTGAATCCTTTTGCCGAACGGATCACTTCCGTAGCCGTGCCGGGCAGCCCGCCGGTGTGCCACCAATGGTTGGCCGTGCTCACGCTCCAGCCGGATGCGTATTGCGAGGAAGGCACGGAAGGAGTAACCATGGTATTGATAGTGGCCGGCTGGAGGATATCGGGTTTGGAAGGAAAGCCATCCACCCGAACAAGGAACCGGGCCAGGTCGGTAGCCGAGGCGATCCATCCGCCATGAGCATCCATCCGGGCGATGTTATAGGCATAAGGATTGAAGCCGCCCTGACCGGTATACACCACTTCGCCGGGCTTCCGGTCCGCCAGGGTGTTGCCCCCGATGGTCATGCGGGTGATGCCACTGGGTGTAAGCACCTCATCCCTGATGAACTGCTCATAGGTTTTACCGGATACTTTCTCAATGACACGGCCAAGCAGGGTATACCCGAAATTGGAATACCGGTACGTGCCCCGCCCACTGGTGGCCGGGTAATTGGCCAGGGTCCAGTTGATCAGCTGGCTGTGGTTCATGCCGGGTTGCTTGAACATCGGGTCGGTGCCATCATTTCCCCAGACGCCCACCGTATGGTGCAGCAGGTGACGGACCGTTATATCATGTACCGCTGCAGGCGCCGCAGGAAAGTCGCCGCCCAGGATGCTGCCCGGGCCAAACACTTTGGAATCCATCGTCAGCTTCCCGCTTTCCAGCAGTTTCATGATGCCCACCGCCGTTACGGGCTTGGACACGCTGGCAATGCGGAACAGGCTGGCATTGGTTACGGGGGCATTGTCGGACGCGCTCATCTGCCCGTAGGATTTCGCATAGACCAGCTTACCCTGCCGGGTTACGGCAATGGAAACCCCGGGAATGGAATAGGTAGCCATAAAGGATTGCACGGCATTATCTATGGCCGCAATGTCTTTCTGGGTATCGGAAGGCGGAGGCGTTGCATCATCGTCTTCCGTCTTTTTTTGGCAGGAGAATACAAAGGGCAGCAGCAGAAGCAGCAGGAACATTTTTTTCATATGCTTTCATTTACTTGAAGTACTACTATATCCTCCCAGGCAATGAATGGTCATCAGGATTCCTGAAAAAAATTTGATGTCCTGCTCCCGGAACCCAAAGAAGAACGGTCCCTGCCGAAATGCTGCGCACCGGAGCGGCGCCTCAGCACCTATGACCGGCACGGGTAAAATGCAGAATCCGGCTTACCAGGGCTGTACAGCCGATGGCAAGCCGGATCCGAACCAACATTTTCAGGAGCGGTTTGGCGTGTCCCTTTCCTACGCAAAACAGGAAAGCCGCATTGGCGCGAAAGGATTATTTCGTACTGTAAATCTTCAGCGTTCCGTCGTTTTCGCTGCTTACCACCACCAGGCTCCGGCCCACCGGGCTTTCCTTGGCCGGGATGAACGTAATGCCTTCCGGCGCGTCGCCGGTTTGCAGCATCTTGATGAACCGGGGCTGGTCCGGCTGCGACACATCATAAATGGCCAGGGCATCGGCGCGCTCCAGTCCCACAAAGACAATATTCCTGTTTCCTACCCGGCCCAGGGTCAGGCCTTCCGGCTCCACACCCTTGTCATCGCTGCGCCCGTCATCATAAAAGCCAGCGGCAATGGCTTTCTGTTCGAGTTCATTTCCGCTGTCAAACAACTGCTGCCCGTTGTTGCCGTTCCATACCGAAAACGAGCGGGCGCCAAAAGAAAACAGCATTTCATAATCCCCGTTGTTATTGATATCACCCAGGGTGGTCGTCACATTCAGCCGGCCCAGAAGAGCATCGCCCTTCAGCGCCGCATCGGGGAAGGATGCCGGGTTGAGCGCCAGGTCCTTTACCCGTTTGTTTTCCGCAAAACCCGACCATTCCCGCACATCGCCTTCATTGGCCGTAAAGAGGTACGGTACGCCTTTATCCTCCAGTACGGCAATGGCGTCGGGCTGGTACATGCCCCGCACCTTCCAGGGCTTCAGGGCTATGAGGCCATCGCGGTCACTGGGATCGATCCCATTGGCCGGTACCGAATATTCTTTAAAGCCCAGGGGAAACATACCGGTGACGCGGCGGGCATTCAGGTCGATGCGGGCGATCGCGTTGTTCTCCTGAAGCGTAACCCAGGCGGTTTTTGAATCGGAAGAAACCGTCAGGTATTCCGGCTCCATGTCCTGAATAAAAGAAGCCCCGGGCCCGAACATGCGCAGCCCCTTTTCCATCAGGGCTGCCTTTTTGGAAGCAAAGGCGCTGAAGTCGAGGTTGGTGACCGAAAAATTATTCTTTACGGAGATCAGCGAAACGCTGCCTACCGGGTCGATGGTATACGCATCATTGGGCTCCCCTTCATTGGCGGTCAGGATGAACTTTCCATCGGGGCTCCAGGTGAGCATGTCGGGCAGCGCACCCACGGCCACCTGCTTCACCATAGCATAATCATTGGTTCTGAAAAGCACCACTTTACCCGGATCGGTTTTGGCCGCTCCTTCCACTGCGGCCGCCAGAAGACCATTATGCACCGATACGCTGTTGACCATGCTGCCATAGGGCAGGATATCAATAGCCTCCGTGAGTTTGGGCTGTGCCGGCTGCGAAAGGTCCACTACGTCAATCCGGGAAGTACCGGCGTTGGTGACCACAAACAATTTTTTCGTCAGCGGGTCGAAGGCGGAAATCTCGGCGGCCCCGGCCTTGCCCACGCTCAGGGTGGACAGCATTTCAAAGCTGGAGGCGTTCTCATAAACGGTATGCGGCAGGTCGTCTTTTTTACAGGATGCCAGGAACAGGAGGAATAAACAAAGAGGATAAAGCTGCTTCATGTTATCGAAAATTTAAGCCGCAACTTACCCACGGCCATATTACCTGCCGGTCAACTTTGTGTTACCAAACCGTAAACAACAACCGCAGAATTGGCGGGTAACGAGCACGCAAACCAAGCCCTGCACCGGACGACCGCCCTCATCGGAAAAGTTGCCCTTTGGAATGAAAACAGGAAGCCGTAAAATCCGCCTGGAGCAAACCCTGCCTTAAAATTTAATATGGAAATAATGCAGGCGGCATTGGCTTTGTTATTCTGCTTAGTAAAAAAGATATGAAACTGGCTAAAGTAATGGAAAGTGGTGTCTCTGGAGCTGCCGGACTGGCCCTGATACAAGAAGCAATGCATCTGCTGGATAACCGGATGCCCCGCGCATCCCTGCTGCATAAAACCGGTGTGTTCAATAACCTGCAAAACGAAAACGGAACGAAAAAGACGAAAAACACCCTGGCCGAGCTGGGTGGAGAAATCCTCACCAATGCTGCCTTCTTCGGGCTGGTGGGACTGGGCTCGAAAAAGAACGCCCTGAAACGCGGGGCACTCATCGGTGCCGCTGCAGGACTGGGGGCCACCTTTATCAAAGGGGCGGATGAAAACGGGGTGCGCAAAACCCTGCCGGAACACGCGGCTACCCTGGCGTTGTATACGGCCGGAGGCGTACTGGCCGGGCTGGCCATGCAGGAACTTCCGGGCCTGACCAAAAAGCTCAAAGGGAAGGGCCGCAAGAATAAGAAAAACCGCAAATAAACAAGAGGCCTGGCAAGATCCGCTTACCAGGCCTCTTTTATTGTTTGTACCCCGATTGAAAAACGCAATATTTTGTTGTACCCAAAATCGGCGTCCCTTAATGATGTATTCGGTTTCAGTAAGGAAGCGTTGCCGGGAACCGGATCAGATCGCGGCTGTCAGCTGGCCGCTCTTGGCTTTCCCCTTTCTTTTGCGGGACTTCTTCCACAACTGCAAACCGAACTCGGCAACCTGCAGGGCAAAGGCTACCAGCGCCATACTACTCATTGCCCTTTTCTTCGCTTTCTTCTTCGCCTTCTTTTTCATATTCCTTCAAGGTTTATTCCCTTAACCATCCAAAGCCCCTGCCAATCGGTCATCCGGCAAGGCCTATTTCCATTTCCACGAAATATTGCTTCTTGCCTGAGCTCTTTCCCGCTCCATCCTGCCCTGCCGGGCGCACCCTCCATTCGCACGCAACCTGATGATATGCTGACAGCAGCTAAAAAGGAACCATGTACTATCCCTGTTCTCCGAGCCACAGCGAAAATGACACCTGCTGCATAGAAATCCGGAATTTCAAAATGAGCAAGGCTTCGCTCTCCGGCTTACCGGGCATCGGAATGACGGGCCGGCTCCGTGATTCATACAAACCGAAAAGGATCCGGCCTTGATCATTCGATACCTTTTCGCTGCGGCCTGACTACCGGCTACTGCCTGCACGTATCCTGAACCGGCGACAACGATACTATAATCCGGGCAATGCCCTTTAACAGGACATCCCTCAGGGAATTGCGCGGCCAAACCATTGGGTTTTCGTGCGGGGAAACATTCCGGACCCTGTTTATCCGTGTCGTGGCTATCGTTACCGTTCAGATTTTTCATCTGAAAACCGGGTAAAAACAGCAGGATCGTTTTCCGTCCGGAAAAAACTTAACATTGGGAAGATTAATTTTATATTAAGTTTACGGAACACCAATAAACGTACCTATGAATCATTTGCCGACCTTTTCCCCTGCGATATGCTTTAACTCTATTATCACCGGCACCATCTGAAAACCACTGCCTCTATCCAACATCCTTTATATGCAACCCATTACCATTCAATTTTTGTTTCGCGGGCGCCGGCGTATTGCCAGTGTGCATTTTTCCACCAAGCCCCTCTCCTTCACCGTTTACTTCACCGATGTGGAACTCGTCCTTGAATTCGGCAACAAGCTTACCCTGCTGCAGGGCGGAGGCAT
>DATAGL010000702.1:0-2001 GCA_036263755.1 Chitinophagaceae bacterium
CCCGCGACACCAATACCGTTCGACTGATGGTACGTGATGCCCTGAATTATCCGGTTTCTTTACAGGAATACCGACAGGCTGTAAAGAACACGGAAAGTTACGTACTGAAACTGAAATATACTTTTCTTATCATGGATAAGAAATTGAAAAAGACTCGCTCCGTCCGTACCACCTTTGACCTTACATCTGCTAGCACATCACTTACAGGAACCATACTTTCAACCAGCGGCAAACCCGGCTCTGATCAGGATCGTATGAGCAAGATCCTGCCCAGTGTTGGACTTGCCATGGTGCCGATCAAGGAAGCGTCCGCGCCCAATAAAACCGTTGACCAGAACCAGGCTACACTGGTCCGCACAAACATCAAGCGACTGGAATATGGGCTGACCGATAACCAGCTTATCGGCGAAAAAGATCCTGACATTACCCGCAAATTGAATAAGATCAAAGAAGAGCTGAAGCAGGTCCAGGTCCAGCTGATCGATGTACCCATCGAACTGACCAACGACCTCTCGGAAGAAGAACTCAACCGGTACTTTAACAGCCCGAAGGTGATGAAGAAATACCGGCTGAAAAGGTGAATAGGTGAATGGGGCAATAGGTGAATGATTAGGTGAATTGGCGGGAAAATGAATGGCTCCCATTCACTTTTCAACTCATTGACTTAAGTATTCACCTATTCACCTATTCACCCATTCACTTATAAGCAACCTTCTCTCCGCCGGGTGTCAATAAGGTACTGGATCTTCCATTTTCCGTCGAGCCGGACAAGCTGGAAGGAATTGACACCGCAGTGGCTGAACTTTTCTCCTACATAAAACTTATAGGGCGTCCAGGCAATGGCCAGGTCCCCGTCGATACGGATGAGCTCGTAGGTAATCCGCTCGTCATACACCTCTGCATGCGGCTTGGAAATAGCCGTGATAAAGCCTGCCACTTCTTCCGATCGGACTACCGTTTTTCCTTCCTTGTTTCTGACGACGGTCTGAAGGATGGCGCCGGGTGCAAAAGCCGCCTGCAGCAAGGTGCTGTCGGTCTTCCGCATCCCGTCAAAAAGCGCCTGGATCGGCGCCTTCACCTCTTCTTCTGCATTCTGCGCTCCGGCCTTCAGGCAACAGAGTGTTAAGATTAAAATGAGCCCACGCATTAAGTTGATTTTAAGGGTTTTTGGCTGTTTTATTGAAGGTAGTAAGGTAAATAATCAACACATGAGAAGTTTCCCCTTTTTACGGACGGCAGTATTTGCTGTTTTGATGGTGGTGGCGGTCAGCTGTACGACTACCCAGGGACTTTCCGATGAATATTATGATACGGAGCGCGCAGACAGAGGCTTTTACTCGGCTGATCCTTATCTGGGTCAGCGCGTGATCGTGGTGGAGCGCGACCCCTTTACCGGGAGGTATTACCAGGTGAGCCCCGGCGGGCTTTATTCCCCTGTAGACAGCTATTATGGTACCCGGAGCTATCCTTACGGTAATCGTTCTTACCGCAGAGGCAGCGGCTATTACCGGCAGCCGGTTCCCCGTGGCGGCCACACCACACCGGCACCGCGCAAGACGGAAAACCAGGATAAAGCCCGGAAGAATGTTTTGGGACGCAACTAAGGGTTATAAATGGTAGTATTTGTGGTATTAGTAGTATTGGTAGTAATTGTGGTACAAGTACCTGGAAGCGAAGGCAATTTTAGGGGTAAGAAAAACTGGATGATCATTTTGTAGTTTAATAATCAACAAATACTACTAATACCACCATTACTACCAATACTACCATTACAACCAATACCACCCATACTACTTTCCCCAAACAAAAGCCCCCTGCGATGCAGGGGGCTTTTGTTTGGGGGAGTAATTTTATTTTATATAACCCAGTATCTTCAGCATGCTTTGGGCCGATTGCTCCTTGGCATACACCCAGTCTACCAGCTTCCCGTTCTTGTCGTGCTCTACGATGATGTGCTTCGGGGAAGGAATAAGGCAGTGCTTGATGCCTCCGTAGCCGCTG
>DATAGL010000703.1:0-5910 GCA_036263755.1 Chitinophagaceae bacterium
CGGTGCGTCGGAACGATCAGGTGGGTGCGCTCGGAAATAAAAAGGTTCTTTTTAAGGTCCACCCCGAAAGCTTCTACCGAACGGTATTCCCGGAGCAGGGTCACCGGGTCCAGCACCACGCCGTTCCCGATCAGGTTTACCGTGCCGCCATGGAAAACCCCGGAAGGGATCTGGTGCAGCACGATCTTTTTGCCATCCACATAAAGTGTGTGGCCGGCATTGGGGCCACCCTGGAAACGGGCGATCACATCGTAACCCGATGCGAAATAATCCACGATCTTTCCCTTTCCTTCATCACCCCACTGGAGGCCTAGTAAAACGTCAACCATAAGATTTTTTTAACCGGGGCAAATGTACGCCCCAAAAAAATAGCCATCGGCGGTCGATGGCTACTCCCTTAAAATTTATTTTCGGCCGGTTTCAGGGGACTGCTTCCGTCTCAAAACGGTCCACCGACTGGATCCCGTCCAGGTTCAGGAGCCGCTGCACCAGCTCGTCGAGCTCCTCCTTGTCGTGCACGAACAGCCGTACCGAGCCCTGGAACACGCCTTCGCTCGACTCGATGGACATGGCCGAGATGTTGATCCGCATATCCCCGGAAATAATGTTGGTGATCTTGTTGATGATGCCCACATCGTCCACCCCGATGATCTTCAGGCCCGTCAGGAAAGAGATCTCCTTGTTCTTGGCCCATTTCGTCTTGACGATCCGGTGTGCGTAGTTGGACAGCAGCTTGGTGGCGTTCGGGCAGCTGGTCCGGTGAATGGTCAGTCCTTTTCCCGTGGTCACGAAGCCGAATACGTCGTCGCCGGGAATGGGCTTGCAGCAGTTGGCCAGGTTGTACATGATCTTGTCGCTGCTTTCGCCGAAGATGATCAGTTCCGTATCCTTTTTCGGCAGCACCGGCACGCCCTCGGGCTTTATTTCCAGGACCTTCACCGGCTTCGGGGCTTCCAGCCGGTCGCCCAGCACCTTGAACTCTTTCAGCTCCTTCAGGTCGATGCCCTTGATGGCGATCCGGTAGTACAGGTCCAGCGAGGAAGACACTTTGTAAAAGTTCATCAGTTCCTCGATGTTGTGCGGGTTGACGGATACCCCCAGCCCTTCAAACTTGCGGATCAGAGTGTATTTGCCTTCCTCGGCCACCGACTTCTTCTCCTCTTTCAGGGCGTCCTTGATCTTGGTGCGGGCCTTGGCGGTGACCACGAAATTGAGCCAGTCCTCGGTGGGTTTCTGCTTGTTGGAAGTAATGATCTCCACCTGGTCGCCGCTGCGCAGCTTGTGCGAGATGGGTACCAGCTTATGATTCACCTTGGCGCCGATACACTTGGAGCCCACCATGCTGTGCACGGCAAAGGCAAAGTCCAGCGCCGTGGCGCCCACGGGCAGCATTTTCACATCGCCCTTCGGCGTGTACACGTAGATTTCTTCGGCCAGGAAGCTGCGCTTGAAGTCCTGCAGGAAATCCACGGAGTCCACATCCTGGTTGGCCAGCACTTCGCGGATCTGCCCGAACCATTTGTCAAAGCGGCTTTCATCGGAAGTGTCTTCCTTGTATTTCCAGTGGGCGGCCAGGCCTTTTTCGGCAATTTCGTTCATCCGCTTCGTCCGGATCTGCACCTCCACCCACTTTCCCTGCGGTCCCATCACGGTCGTGTGCAGGGCTTCATACCCGTTGCTTTTGGGGTTGCTCAGCCAGTCGCGGAGGCGCTCGGGTGAAGGCGTGTATTCATCGGTGATCATCGAATACACTTTCCAGCATTCCTCCTTTTCTTTTTCCGGGGGTGAGTTCAGGATGACCCGGATGGCAAAGAGGTCGTACACCTCTTCAAAGGCCACACCCTTTTTCTTCATCTTGTTCCAGATGGAGTGGATGCTTTTGGGGCGGCCGTAAATTTCAAACTGGAAGCCGGAGCGGGTAAGCTTTTCGTTCAGCGGCTTGATGAATTCATTGATGTACCGGGTGCGCTCGCGCCGGGTTTCGGCCAGCTTGCGGGCAATCTCCTTATAGGTGGCGCCTTCGAGGTATTTCATCGAAAGGTCTTCCATCTCGGTCTTGATGTTGTACAACCCCATGCGGTGGGCCAGGGGCGCATAGATATACACGGTCTCGGAGGAGATCTTCAGCTGCTTTTCGGTCTTCATGCTGTCGAGCGTGCGCATGTTGTGCAGGCGGTCGGCGAGCTTGATGAGGATCACCCGCGGGTCGTCGGTCAGGGTAAGCAGGATCTTCCGGAAGTTCTCCGCCTGCTGCGAGGCATTGACATCCACCACGGTGGAGATCTTCGTGAGGCCGTCCACGATCTTGGCGATCTCGTTGCCGAATTCGCGCTGGATATCTTCGGTGGAAATATCGGTGTCTTCCACGGTGTCGTGGAGCAGCGAGCAGATGGTGGAGCGCACACCCAGGCCGATCTCTTCCACACAGATGCGGGCCACGGCGAGCGGATGCAGGATGTAGGGTTCGCCGCTCTTGCGGCGCATGCTTTTGTGCGCTTCGGCGGCCATTTCAAAGGCCTGCCGGATCATTTTGCGGTCGCCCGGCTTGATGCGGGCTTTCAGCGACCGGAGGAGCGAACGGTATTCACGGAGGATCAGTCTTTTTTCCTGTTCTTCGTTCAGGTTATACTTCGGTATCTGCGCTACAGTTTCCATACGTTACGAATTTACTGCATTCCCGCCTTACCGCGTGTTAAAGCCCGGAGGCTCCGCCTTATGGCCGGAAGCTGTAGCGGAGCATCAGCTCATGCCCGCTGGCGCCCCGGTCGTAGTTGCCCAGCGGGGTCTTGTACAGGTCGAACGAATACCCGATGTGGAAGCGCCCGGCCATATGCACCCCGGCCGACAGCATCCAGGACTGGTGCAGCCGCCAGCCGCCGCCAAACCAGAACAGGCCCTTGTGCTCGAACCGGAAACCACCCTGCACCTCTGCCGGTGCGTTGGGCAGGTAAATAAGCAGGAGATGCGGGATGAGCTCGTTGGCCTCATCGATCGTATAGCGGTAGTTGCCATGCAGGTAGAAATGCCGGTACAGCCGGCTGCGGACCGCTTCATTGCCGGTGCCCTCGTACAGGTTCAGCTTCGACTGCACCAGCTGGCTCACCGAAAGCCCTGCCTGGAGGCGGGGACCGGAATAAGCCAGGCCCAGGCCGGCATCGCCTTTATACCGGTTATTGGTTCCGGCCAGTACCGGATCGATGGCGCCGATGGATTGCAGTATTTTCTCACGGTCGTAGGAGAAATGCTGCACGCGTCCCTCCAGGCCCACCGAGAAGGTGGCATCTTCCGCCACCGGTACATGGTAGGCGTAGGCCATCTGCAGCCCCGTGCGCCGGGTAGGCCCGGTTACGTCGCTGTACAGGTAGCCGCCCAGGCCAAGGCGATGTTTTTCCAGGTAACCCTGCCCGTATATAAGGCCGGTTTGCGGACCGCCCGGCATTCCGCTCCACTGGGTGCGGAACGAGCCGCCGATGCTCCCCCCGCCCCCGCTGCCCGCCGTGGCCGGGTTGTGCAGCACGCCGTGCAGGTCGAAAAAGGAAGAGGTATTCAGTTGCTGGGCGCCCGCGTGCAGCGCAGCGCCGGCCAGGAACAGGCAAAGCCATTTTTTCATACGGATCAGATTGGGTTAGCGGAGCAGGGTTACGTTTCCGCGCATATACTGGGTGCGCCCGGTAACGAGCACATAGGTGATCACATAATAATAGGTACCATCCGGAAGAGGGCGTCCGTTAAAGCTGCCGTCCCAGGTATTCTTGTAGTCCCTCGACTCGAACACCTTGTTGCCGTAGCGGTTGAACACTTCCACGCGGGCCGATTGCAGGCAGTTGCCTTCGGTGACCAGCCAGCGGTCGTTATAACCGTCGCCGTTCGGCGTGAAGGCATCCATCGGCTTGATGCAGTAGGGCACTACGGTAACGGTCATCCGGTCGGAAGCCGTACACCCTTCCGGACTCGTTACCCGCAGGGTGTATTCGGTGGTCTCCAGGATTTCCACCCGGGGAGAAAGCTGCTGGGTGGTGCTGAGGCCGGCGGCCGGCGACCACAGGTAGGTACCGGGCGAGGCCACGCCTTTCAGCTCGGTCACGTCGCGGGCCACGATAAGCTGGTCGGGTCCGGCATCTGCCACAGGCAGCGGGTAGGCCACCACCGATACCGTATCGGCAGCCGAGCAGTTCCCCAGGGTGGCCGTGATGATGTAGGAAGCGCTGGTCTTCACCGTCAGCTCGGGATCCTGGACGGTGAAGGAATTGAGGTCGTCGACGGGGGTCCAGCGGAAGGCCGAGCCGGCGGTGGACGCCACGGCATTCATCGTGAGGCGGGAGCCAACGCACAAAGCCGTGTCGGCCATTGCCCGGACGGTCAGGTTGTTTTCCAGGGCTACCGTGCCCTCCACTTCCACCGTACAGCCCCAGGCATCCTGCACCACCACTTTATGATTGCCTTCTGAAAGTCCGGAGAACAGGCCGTTCTCTTCAAATGCGCCCCCGTCCAGGGCATACCGGTACGGCGCCCTGCCGGCACCTTCGGGCACGATGACCGAGAGCGTTCCCGTAGCGGGGCCGCAATTCGTGGGCTGGGTGGTGACCGTAGCGGAAAGGGTTTTTTCCACCTTGATCACGTTCACCGTATCGAGGCCGATGATTTCTTTTGTGGCATCGTCTATTTTCTGGTAGACCGAACGCACGATATAGGACGATTTGCCCACCGGGCTGCATATATTCTCAAAGGAAGCTTCAAGGCTGCCGTTGCCGGCCGCAGCTGTTGTGCCGGCGGCCACCAGGTTGCCTTCCAGGTCGATCAGCTCCACCCGCTTCAGCAGGCTGGATCCGGCGGCCGGCGTAAAGCGCCAGGCTTCCTGCATGCCCGGGCCACCCCAGGCGGGGTCGGAGGCGTTGCGTCCCGGGGCCACCACCGCCTTTGTTTTGGTGGCGTCCTGGATACCGACGATCGCTCGGCCCTCGTTCCAGAGGGAACAGTTCTGTTTATTATATATGAATACTTCGACCAGGCCGGTGGACTCGTGGAGCACGATCTGGTGCATATTGTCCCTCAGCCCGGTACACTCCGAATCACGGAGCGGGTTGTAAAGGGCAACGTTGGAATAGGAAATGATCCACTTCCGGTACGGTGCCGTGCCGATCGTCTGGTACTGGATGAGGCGGTTGGGCGAAAAATCGATGCGGGGGTCCAGGTCGTGGTAAGGTCCCATAATCACCAGCCGGTCGTACAGGGTATTCGGAAGGTCGGTGATGGTGCCGCCTTCGCCGTGCAGGGTATTGCGGGGCGTCTTGAGCAGCCCGTAGTGGCTGCGGGCATTGGCCTTCGACACGTCGAAGGAAACCACCCCGTTGGGGCTGGCAATGAGCCGGGTATAGGTGTTGCCGAAAAAGGAAAAGGGGAATCCGATGTTCAGGGCGGGGCTGTAGGTATCGTCGCGGGTCAGGAAACCGGAGACCGACTGGTTGTTGCCGGGGGAAATATAAGGCCGGAAGCAGTCGGTGCCGGAAATCCGGCTCACTGTATAATCGGTGGTGGAGGAACGCAGGTCCGGGATCAGGGCTTTCAGCGTAATGCAGGAAGGACCGCATTCGGACACCATGGTGTCACGGGTGCAGCGGAACGAGATACTTTGTGCCCGCAGGGAGCCGGCACAAAGGCAGCAGATGAGGAAGAGCCAGGTTCTCATAAGGATCAGATTTTGGGGCCGGGACGGCGGCCCGTAAACTTACCGGGAAGCTCTCCGCAGGGATTACGGTAGTTGTTCGAGGTAAATTCACCTGCCTCAAACGTACTATTTAAATTTAATGTTAGCAATACCCCGCGGGGTTTTACAAAGTTATTCTTACCCCGGAACGGAAAAATCACCTACATTTGCACCCCCAATGCGGATGTGGCGAAATTGGTAGACGC
>DATAGL010000704.1:0-1686 GCA_036263755.1 Chitinophagaceae bacterium
ATCCGAATAAGGAGGCCCTCATTGCCGAGCTCATGCCCAAGATCCTCAACACCCAGCTGTTCAAGGCGGTGCTCGATGCGAATGCATCGGAACACGGGGCCCGGATGACGGCCATGGATAAGGCCAGCGAGAACGCCAACGAGCTCCTGCGCAACCTCAAAATCTCCTACAACCGCGCCCGCCAGGCCGCCATCACCACCGAGCTGACGGAAATCGTTTCCGGTGCACAGGCCCTGCAAGGGTAATCGGTCAATGAGTGAATAGGTGAATAGGTGAATCTTTAGGTGAATGAGGTGCGGGTTCGGAAGGCAATCGTCAATCGTCAATCGTAAATCGTCAATCGGTTTCAGGACTGCAACAACATCGTACACCGTACATCGTACATCGTAAATGGACATCTCCAACCTCATCCCGCACATCGAATCCCTGATCTTTGCCAGCGAAAAGCCGCTGACCTCCGCCGAGATCACGGAACTCATCAACAGCGCCTTCGGCTTCATGGAAGACAAGGTGGAAACGGAACAGATCGATGCGGCGCTGGAAGGCATCGTGGAGAAATACCGCTCGGAGTTCTATCCCTTCGAAGTGCGGCAGAGCGGGGGTGGCTGGCAGTTCCTGACCAAAAAAGAATTCCACAAAACGGTGGCCCAGCTCAACGGCGAGAAATTCCTGAAGCGCCTCTCCGGCGCCGCCCTCGAAACCCTGGCCATCATTGCCTATAAGCAGCCCATCACCAAGGGCGAGATCGAAGGCATCCGCGGCGTGAGCACCGATTATACCATCCAGAAGCTGCTGGAAAAAGAACTGATCATTATCTCCGGGCGCAACGAACAGATGCCCGGTCACCCGCTGGTGTACGCCACGTCCAAGACCTTTATGGATTATTTCGGCCTGAACTCCACCGACGACCTGCCCCGGATCCGCGAGGTGCTGGCCGACCAGCTGGTGGAACCCACCGTAGTCAATCATACGTCTTTCGACCCCTCTGATACCTTGGCCGTTTCCGACTCCGGTGAGCTGATCGACGTGGCGGAAGACGAAGCCGCCCCCGGCAGCGCAGCACCGGATGAAGCAGCGACGCCGGATGGCGAACCGGAAGCTGCGGAAAACACCGAAGCGTTGTCCGGAACCGAAGGGGAAACGGATACTGAGCTTACCGGTAGCTCTGCGGAAGCGGAGGACGGCAGCGATGCCGGCACCGAAGAAGAGGCTGCCGGTGAAGCCGGTGCGGCCCTCCCCGAAGAGCCCGGAACCGTAGCCGGAACCCCTGAGCTCCACGCGATCGCCGAAGACCTGGCCGAAGACCTTTCCCCGGAAGAAGAAGGAACAGGAACAGAAATCGATACAGAAGGCCCCACCGGTGATGCCCTGGCCGAAGTCTCCGGAACGGACGCACCCGAAACCGGGGACACCGGGCCGGAAGAAGAAGCGTCCGGCGACGCAGCGGCGGACGACGAAGACCTTTCCGCGGAAGCCGCCTATGATACCGCTTTTGCTTCCACTCCCGGCGAAGAGGAACCCCTCGACGACTCCGCCCGCCTCTACATCGACGACGAACCCCAGGACGATACCGACCGGGACGAAGAAGAAGAAAAACCGTAGGATGTACGATTTACGATGTACGGTGTACGGGCGCAGCCGCTGATGAGCTAGCGTTCTAAGGCTTTTGGAAAAAGGAGCGTGTTC
>DATAGL010000705.1:0-3022 GCA_036263755.1 Chitinophagaceae bacterium
CCGGAAGGTCCCATCACCATCACCGAAGGTCAGTCGGTCCGGTTGTCTGTTTCGGGTTCGGCACGCACCTATTCCTGGGAGCCCTCCGCAGGGCTCAGTATTACTAACGGAACCTTTACCGAAGCCAGCCCGGTACAAACAACCTTATACACCGTTAAGGGCTCGGATGACCGGGGCTGCATCGGTGCCGATACCGTACGGGTGCTGGTCAAACCGATCGAGGATATTTTTGTGCCGAACGCGTTTACGCCCAACGGCGATGGCAGGAACGATGTGTTTAAACCCCTGATTCCTTTCCGGTACAAGCTGCTTTCGTTCCGGGTCTACAACCGCTGGGGAGCAGAACTGTACCGCTCTGCCGCAACCGGCACCGGATGGAGCGGTTCGTGGAAGGGCATAAAACAACCAGCCGGCGCTTATGTCTGGTCCCTGACCCTACGGGACAGCCGCGGCCAGTCCCTGGAACGAAAAGGCGTGTTCCAGCTGATCTACTGATCCGCCGGAACACGCCCCTTAAAAAATGGCTGTTGGTCAGGTTTGCAGAACAGGGTCATCCCTATCCCGTTTCCTGTTTATTTTTCTGCCGACAATCCCGCCATCAGGTAATCCTTGTGCATGCGGGAGATGTTGGTGATCGAGATTTCTTTCGGGCAAACGGCTTCGCAGGCACCGGTAAACGTACAGGAGCCGAATCCTTCCTTGTCCATTTGCGCCACCATGCTGAGCACGCGGCTCTTGCGCTCGGGCTGGCCCTGGGGCAGCAATCCGAGGTGCGCCACTTTGGAAGCGAGGTACAGCGAGGCCGAGGCATTTTTACAGGCCGCTACGCAGGCCCCGCAGGCAATACAGGCGGCGGCCGCGAACGAGGCATCCGACTTATCTTTTTCCACGGGGACGGCATTGCCGTCTACCGCGTTACCGGTATTTACGGAGATATAGCCACCCGCCTGTATGATCCGGTCAAAAGCGGAACGGTCGGTAGCCAGGTCCTTGATCACCGGGAAGCCTTTGGCGCGCCAGGGCTCCACCACGATGGTATCACCGTCTTTGAACGCCCGCATGTGCAGCTGGCAGGTGGTGGTGGCATGCCAGGGCCCGTGCGGCCGGCCGTTGATGTGCATGGAGCACATGCCGCAGATGCCTTCGCGGCAGTCGTGGTCGAACGCAATAGGGTCTTTGCCTTCGGTGATCAGCCGGTCATTCAGCACGTCGAACATCTCCAGAAAGGACATCTCGGAGGAAATATCACTTACCTGAAAGGTTTCGAACCGGCCGGCACTCTGGGTATTCTCCTGACGCCATACTTTCAGCGTCAGATTCATGGTATAATGTTGCATAGTCGAATTGTCTGTTTGTTCGTCGGCTCCTGGCCGTAATCCAATTATTTGTAGCTCCGCTGGCTGGGCTTCACCACTTCATAGTTCAGGTCTTCCCGCACCATCTGCCAGTCGCTTTCGCCGTTGTATTTCCAGGCAGCTACGTACATGAACCGGTCGTCGTGGCGCTCAGCTTCGCCTTCTTCGGTCTGGTGCTCTTCGCGGAAGTGACCGCCGCAGCTTTCCTCCCGGTTCAGGGCATCCAGGCACATCAGCTCACCCAGTTCGATAAAGTCGGCCACGCGGACCGCCTTGTCCAGCTCGGGGTTGAAGTCGTTGATCTTACCGGGAATCCGGATATCGCTCCAGAACTGCCGGCGCAGCTCGCGGATCTCCTCAATGGCTTCACGCAGGCCCTGTGCGTTGCGGGCCATGCCGCATTTGTCCCACATGACCTTGCCGAGGCGCTTGTGCATGCTTTCCACCGTTTGCGATCCCTTGATGTTCATGAGGGTATTCAGGCGGTCGGCCACTTCTTTTTCCGCTGCAGCAAAAGCCGGGTGATCGGTAGAAATGGACGTTGTACGGATTTCATCCGCCAGGTAATTGCCGATGGTATACGGGATCACGAAATAACCGTCGGCCAGGCCCTGCATGAGGGCGGAAGCACCCAGGCGGTTGGCCCCGTGGTCGGAGAAGTTGCACTCGCCCAGGGCATACAGGCCGGGAATGGTGGTCATCAGCTCATAGTCCACCCAGAGACCGCCCATGGTATAGTGCACGGCCGGGTAGATCCGCATCGGCACCTCGTAGGGATTTTCTCCGGTGATCTTTTCATACATATCGAAGAGGTTACCGTACTTTTCTTTTACCACTTCCTTGCCCAGCAGGATGATCGCTTCATCACTCACGTTGCCGAGGTTGCGCTTGCTCGCCTCGATTTTACCATAGCGCAGAATGGCCGCGGCATAATCCAGGTACACGGCCTGCTTCGAGGTGCCCACGCCGTAGCCGGCATCGCAGCGCTCTTTGGCAGCCCGGGAAGCCACATCGCGCGGAACGAGGTTACCGAAGGCCGGGTAGCGGCGCTCCAGGTAGTAGTCGCGTTCGTCTTCCGGTATATCCTTAGGGTTCCGGGTATCGCCTTTTGCCTTAGGCACCCAGATACGGCCGTCGTTGCGCAGCGATTCGGACATCAGCGTCAGTTTCGACTGGTGCTCGCCGGTCACGGGAATGCAGGTGGGGTGGATCTGCGTGAAGCAGGGGTTTCCGAACAGGGCCCCTTTCTTGTGCGCTTTCCAGATGGCCGTGGTGTTGGAACCCATGGCGTTGGTGGAGAGGTAGAATACATTGCCGTAACCGCCGCTGCACAGCAGCACGGCGTGACCGAAGTGGCGCTCGAGCTCGCCGCTCACCAGGTCGCGGGCAATGATGCCCCGGGCCTTGCCGTCGATCATCACCACTTCATGCATTTCATGGCGGGTATACATCTTCACGTTCCCCAGGGCTACCTGCCGCTCCAGGGCCTGGTAGGCGCCGATGAGCAGCTGCTGGCCCGTCTGACCGGCGGCGTAAAAGGTGCGCTGCACCTGCGTGCCCCCGAAGGAACGGTTGCTCAGCAGGCCGCCGTATTCCCGGGCGAAGGGCACACCCTGCGCCACGCACTGGTCGATGATCGCCGTGCTGACTTCGGCAAGGCGGTGTAC
>DATAGL010000706.1:0-2487 GCA_036263755.1 Chitinophagaceae bacterium
ACGGAAGGTATCGGTGTTGTTGCAGGTGGTATCGCAAAAAGGCTTGCCGGCCGCTACCGTCTGCTCGTCGCTGCAACCCGCCAGTAACAGGAGGGCGGTTGCACAGGAAAGAAGAAATTTCATGTAGTCAATTTGTTGTGGGCAAATGTAGCGAATACTTTGCTCGGGAACCGGTGGCCGTTCACACGCCCGTTAATGCTTCTAGCGGGCACAATATAGGCTGCATGTACTCCACGGTGTTTCTGTAATATCTTTAAAGATGCAGCCGTGACATTGAAACATGGATTCTCTCCAAATCAAACCACCAACCCCCAACCTCAAACTCAAACCTCAAACTCCAACCTCCCTATCATTTCCCGTTCCGCATCGCTTTCCACTGCTTCAGCGCTGGGTCCTGCGCCAGCTTCCGGTATTCCGGAGTCTCCACCGCATACAGCGCCATCCGGCCTTCTTCATTGTAGTGAACGCCCCAGCCATAGCGCTTGGGCAGGGGAGAAGCGCGGAAGCAGGCCTGCCCTTTGGAAAAGAAGACCGCCTGCGCAGCTTCCTGCTCCCCTTTGGGAATATTCTTTCGCAACGCATGGATGCGGAACAGGACTTCATCGGAAGTATAGGTATAGGGATGGTCGTACACCATGCGGAACTGCAGCTCGGCCACGCTGGGCGGATCTTTATGCGGGGGTACCGCGGCCGCCTGCGCCGGGCAATCCTCTGCCACCTGGATAAACGTTTGAAAATAATTCGTGGTTTTCATGCTGATGGACGGAGCCTTTTACCGGCTCCGGAGGAAAGATACACTGTTCCCGCAGGGATGTGCCAATCCGACCCGGCCTCCTCCGGCAAAAGGGAGCTTTCCGGATGGTCCGTAAGGTCCGGAATCATTGAGTTGCTCCCTACAGGTAAACATCTTCCAGCAACAAAAACTCAGGGTTGCCGCGGAGCAGCCGGATGGACAGGATGTCGTATTGAACATGGCGGTATTCGGGGTGCCGGTACAGGAACTCGTCGGCCGCCTGGAGCAGGTGCCCGAACTTTTTCCGGGTGACCGCTTCTTCGGGGTAAACAGCAGCCGTTGAGCGGGTCTTTACTTCTATGATATGCAGCCGTTGCCCGCGAAGGGCAATGATATCGATCTCGTAGCGGCCGTGCCGCCAGTTCCGGTGCAGCACGGTAAAACCGGACTCTATAAGGTATTGAGCCGCCAGCTGCTCTCCTTGCTGACCGAAACGCAGGTGTCTGGTCATCCTGTATCTTTGCGCCTCAAAATAACCTGCGTATGGCTACCGGTCAATGTATTTTTCCCCTGAAAGGCGTGGTGCAACACTACAGCTGGGGCGGTGATTCTTTTATTCCCCGGCTGACCGGAACGACCGGTGCAACGGGGCAGCCCTTTGCCGAATACTGGATGGGCGCCCATCCCAATTTCCCTTCGGAGCTCGAAACGCCTGAGGGCGTAAAGCCGCTGACTGCGTTCATCGATGCCGCGCCGCAGGCTGTGCTGGGTCCGGCCGTAGCCGAAACATTCAGCGGCCTTCCGTTCCTGTTCAAAGTGCTGGACGTGCGCCAGATGCTGTCCATCCAGGTACATCCATCGAAAGACTCCGCCCGGGAAGGATTTGCGGCCGAGGAAAAGGCCGGTATCCCCGTCAAGGCCCCGCACCGGAATTATAAAGACGAGAACCACAAGCCCGAGCTGATGGTGGCCCTGAGCGAGTTCTGGCTCCTGCATGGCTTCAAGCCCGCAGCGCACCTGAAAGAAGCCCTGGCCGCCGTACCCGGTTTTGAGTTCCTCATCCCGCAGTTCGAGCAGGGAGGGTACGAAGGCCTGTACCGTTATGTTATGGACCTGCCCCAGGAAGAAGTGAACCGGATCCTGCAACCCGTGGCGGACCGGATCCTGCCCCTGTACCGCAATGGCGAGCTGATGAAAAAAAGCGAGGACTTCTGGGCCGCGCGCGCCGTCGAAACCTTTTGCACGAAGGGTGATCTCGACCGGGGTATCTTCTCCATTTATTTTTTCAACCTCCTGTGCCTGCATGAAGGGGAGGGCATCTTCCAGCCGGAAGGCCTGCCGCATGCCTACCTCGAAGGCCGGAACATGGAACTGATGGCCAACTCCGACAATGTGCTGCGGGCCGGTCTGACCGACAAGCATATTGACGTGCCCGAACTGATGAAGCATACCCGCTTTGCACCCACGGAACCGGTTATCCTCAAACCGGCTGAAGGGCCGGTTACCCGGTATGCAGGTACGGCTACCGAATTTGAGCTGTACAAGTATACATTGGATGGGGAAAGCCAGCCGGTAACCGCCCGCAGCGCCGAAATCCTTTTCCTGCTGGAAGGAAAGGCCACGCTGCAATCCGGGGGCTGGACCCTCGAACTGCTGCCGGGCGGTGCGGCTTTCATTACGGCAGGTTCAACGTATACCATAGCACCCGGCGGGCCTGCGGTGCTGTTCCGGGCGGCGGTGCCAGGGTGAGTTCG
>DATAGL010000707.1:0-1570 GCA_036263755.1 Chitinophagaceae bacterium
ATCCCTTTTTGTTCTAGGTGTCGGGAGATCGCCGTGATCTGGCTTTGGTAATCACAAAGGATGCCTATGTTCTCACTGCCCCTATTGGTGATGATGTTCTCGATCTTTTGGAGCATGGAGGCGGTATTAGAGCATTTCAAAAGGGCAGGCCTTTGGCCAGGAGCCTTGATGAATTGGGTGACCGTCGCAGCCGGATTGTGCGGTACGAACGCCTTGGCAAAAGCATAGATCTCTGGGGTGTTGCGGTAGTTGACCCCCAGATGGATCGGGTGGACGGTCAGGCCTTGCGCCTCCAGCGCGGTCCTCATGCCTTCACACGAGTTCGGCTCATTCTCATCGCCATCAAAAACGTTCTGCGCATCGTCTGCGCAGATCGTCAGTGAAGTGCATACCTGGGGCAGCCCTTGGATCACCCGCGGGTCCAGGTCCTGTCCTTCATCCAAGATCATCTCATTGTAGCGTACCGTGGACCTGGCAAAGTGCCTCGCCAGTACTTCCGGAATGATCTTTCTGGGGCCGGCCATCACGTTCTCCTTGTATTCCCCGTAGAACCAACTACCAAATGTGGCCACCTTTTCTGGAGCAATGTCCAGTGCCGGGTCCGAGAAGGATTGACGGACATAGGCGTGCAGGACCCGGGCATAGATGATGTATTGGAAGGTCCGTTGTTCTTGTTGGAGGGCGGAGGCACGGAAATTCGCCACGGTGGTCTTGCCACTCCCCGGACATCCGGTGATGAGGAGGCACTCTCTTTCATCCAGCGGGAAACCATAAGCGTGCTGTTGGTTGAAACTTAATTGATTGATCGGAGGTATGTGGAACTGATAGGACATGTTAACGTATTTATAGGGTCAAAGAATTGAAGAAGCCAAAGGTCCCATCGGATATGCTGCCTCGTAAGAGGCCCCGATCCAAGGAAGCGTTCATGAACTCGCATGAGGTCTCAGGCAATAGACAGCAATTATGGCAGGCTGCCAGGTTGGACCCCTCATGGCCTTGGGGGATCACCTCCCCACAGACCGGGTCAGAGGAACACCAATCAGCCTTTTGGAGTGCAGAAAGCAACAGGGGCTCTATTTGGCCCGGTTTCCCGTTGCGTACCAACCCGCCTAAGGAGCCTTCCGCATCACCGGAACTGGTGTAGATCAAGATCCCATGCATGGGGTGCCCATTGACGGCCGTACAATAGATGCGTTCCCTCAAGGAAGCATTGTTGTAACCGGAGATGAGGCACAGCTCATTGATGAGGATATGCGCCAGGGTATGCAACAAGAGGAAAACAGCTGGTTCCTTATGGTCCACTTGGAGGGCCTGAAGTTTCTCGGGGGGCAACTTGCGTAAGCGGCCTTGTACCGCTGGCGTTGCGACCCATTGCTCCAGCCGGTGGCGATCAAGCTCCAAGAATATCCCTTCCCCGCGGACCACGTCCACCGGCAGCTGCCTCATGCTCGGGGTGATCTGGCGGATGAGTTCACGGACGCTTTTCCCGGCCTCATCGAAGGGCCGTACGCGGGTGAAGCCCACCAGCGCCCGGGTATCGCGAAGCTTCTCGATCAAGGTCACAGTTTTG
>DATAGL010000708.1:0-1620 GCA_036263755.1 Chitinophagaceae bacterium
GTTTGAAATGTACCGAGAATGCGCTAAAAAGATGATATGAAGAGCCATCCCGCGGGATGGCTCTTTTCTTTTCCGGAAAGGGAAGAAGAGGTTTTCCTTCTCCCTGCAAAATGTTGCTTCATGATGCACGGTTAGCTATAAGCGAAAAAGTGGGGCGATTACGTTTTAAGGGCCGGCGTGGACAAAAGGGAAACCATCTCATTTATGAAACGGATCTCCACCATGACGCTGGCCTTCCTGCTGGCCGCAGCTAGTCTGGTCTCCTGTAAGAAAGGGGGCACGGATGACAACGGCGGAAACAACAATCCGCCCGGCGGGGGCAACACCGCCTGCTCCGGTACCGCGGGTGCCAAATTCACTGCTGTTAAAAACATCCTGGCCACCAAATGCACCGGTTGCCACGGCGGTACCAACCCCCAGAACGGAAAGAATTTTGCCGACAACTGCACTATTGTAAACAACAAAACGGCCATCAAGGCCCGGGCGGTCGATCATTCGCCTTCCGTGATGCCGCCGCCGCCCAACACCCCGCTGACGGAACTGGAAAAATCAGCCATCACCGCCTGGATCGATGCCGGTGGCCGGCTGACCGATTAAGCCCGGATTTATTCCTGCTGGTTGGCCGGAGGGATGGGTCGGTGCGCCAGTCCTTTCGGCCTGGCATTAACGATCAGGCGAGTCATTTCATTAAAATGAAAAAGGCACTGAATCCGCTATAGCATATTGGCGAAACCAGTGCCTTTTTATGTAAATAAAAAGTTCAAATCAGCGGCGGATTAACTGCCGGAAGCATTGCCCCACCGGTAGGTGCGGTCGTTTTGTAAACCGGAAAGATCAATGACCCGGTCCACCACGGTTGCCGCGGCTTCCTCTATGGTTTGTGGGCGGCTGTAAAAGGAAGGCGTAGCCGGGCAGATGATGCCCCCGGCCAGGGTCACCGTTTCCATGTTGCGGATGTGCACCAGGTTATAAGGGGTTTCGCGGACCACGCAGATCAGCTTTTTCCGTTCCTTCAGCACCACATCGGCAGCACGGGTGACCAGGTCGTTGGAAATGCCGCCGGCCACGCGGCCCAGCGTTCCCATGGAACAGGGAACAATAATCAGCGCATCGTACTGTGCCGATCCGGACGCAAACGGTGCTGTGAAATCCTTCGAAGTGAAATAGCGCACCGGGTAGCGGTCGTAACCGGTATCGCCAAGTTCCGTTTCCCAGACAAAGCGGGCATTATCGCTCATTACCACGGAGAGCTCACCGATCTGTGATTTCAGGAACAGGAGTTTTTCCAGGAGCAGCCGGGCATAAATGGAGCCGCTGGCCCCGGTAATGGCAAGGGCAATTTTTTTCATAGACTTTACGACTGTCCGGTTGGGGTGAATAATGCAGCCGTTTCCAGCCAATATGTATAGAACGCCTGGATCGCCGCTTTTGTTCCCTCGTGGTTCGGGGGTTTGCAGATACAGGTATTGGCGCCCAGCCGGTAGCATTCCTGCACCTGCTCATTGTAGGTTTTTTCCGTCAGGATGACCACCGGGGTGCCGCTGAGCAGCGCATGCTTCCGGATCTGCCGCAGGGCTTCCAGGCCGGAATCAGGCCGGGCATTGTAATCCGCGAGCACCA
>DATAGL010000709.1:0-1560 GCA_036263755.1 Chitinophagaceae bacterium
AGCAGCTCCTGGAGCCAGCCGGCCACTTCTTTCGACTTGATCAGTCCCTTCGGGGCATACACGGAGATCAGCACATCGGTATTGCCCACGCGCACGGTGGTGGTGTCGGGGACCGTATACATGATGGGTGCGTCGTACAGCTCATCTACGCTGGCCGTCCGGAAAACATCCTGGGCATCGGTCGAGCGGACCGGCTTGAGGGCGGTAGAGGCATAGAACCCGGCGGGCTTGGCAATGGTGATCTCAAAAGGCAGCTTGTTCCCGCCTTCCAGGAAGCCGAATACGCCCGGGTTGTGCAGCACGTAATTTTTCCCGGCTTCAATATTGGTGGCGGCCATCGGGTACACGTTGTGCTTGCCCTGCGCATCAAAGATGTCCTCCACCGTATAGGTGATCCGGGCGAGCCCTGCGGCGTTGGAGATGCGCCAGCGGTTCGTGTCGATCCGGGAAACCGGCAGCGCCTTTCCGCCCTTGTCAAAAGCTTTTACAGCGGAAATGAACTGCCCGTAATCTGAAATGCTGTAGGTGCCCGGGATGATCTTCGGGAACTGGAATACCGCGGTGCTTTTGCCGGTAGCCGGTACGGCGAGCTCCACCTGCAGGCGGTCGTCACCGGTTTGGTTCAGGTCAACGGTATAGCGGTAGGCTTGCTGGGCCCCGGCGAGGCCGGACAGGGAAAGCCCCAGCGCAAAAAGGGAAGAACGCAGAAAATGCATAGAATGGCGTGTTGATGATTCCCGCAAACTTATCGGAGAATCCGGAGTCGGGAAGGAAAATTGGATGAGCGGAATGGAAAGAGTTTTGGGTTTGTAGTTTGTGGTTTGTGGTTAAACAGAATATGGGCATGTTGGCCTTTACCAGTATATACAACATAGGCAAACAACTACAAACCACAAACCCTAAACCACAAACTATTCTTCTTCCCGCTTCAGCTGCCGGTCGAACCAGAAGGTGCCGAACGGCACGAAGGCCGCCAGGAAGGCCAATACCAGCTTTTTGAAGGGCCAGTTTCGGCCCAGGTAGGCGGTCAAGGCGGCCCCCATAAACAAAACAAACAGGAGGCCATGGGCCCAGCCGACATAGCGGACCATTTCCGGCCGTCCGGCCGCGTACTTCAGGGGCATGGCGATAAAGAGCAGCACCAGGAGGGAAACTCCTTCCAGTAATCCGAGCAGCCGCAGCCGCCCGATGGGGTGAGACAGGTTGAAAGACATGGCAGCGAAGGTAAGCGGCGTTTGGGGTTTGTGGTTTGGGGTTTGTGGTTTGGGGTTGGAAAGCTGGATTTTAGGTTTCGCGCAGAGCTAAGGAGAAAAGGAGCAAAGGAGTTCCTTCTCTGCGTCCTCCTTTCCTCCTGTTCTCTGCGCGAAACCCCGTAATAATCTTAAAAACACTTCAGTACCTGTAGTACACCGAACTCCAAACCACAAACCCCAAACCATAAACCATCACGCCTCTCCCATCATCAATCCCTCGATCGTATGGGCCTGAACAATGGGCTCGAGCTTATCGACAAGGCGGTAAGTAAGGTGCTTTTTCACGTAGTCGGGCAGGGTTTCAAAA
>DATAGL010000710.1:0-1873 GCA_036263755.1 Chitinophagaceae bacterium
CGCCTTTCTTGTAGCCGCCACCGCCGCTGCCGCCATAGCCGCCGCCACGGCTGCCGCCGCCGCCACCGTAGCCACCGCCACGGCTGCCGCCGCCACCACCAAAGCCGCCGCCGCCGCGACCACCGCCGAAGCCGCCGCCGCCGCCTTTTTTAAAGCCGCCGCCGCCGGATCCGCCTTCTTTCGGGCGCGATTCGTTGACCACAAGATTGCGGCCTTCCACTTCGCTGCCGTTCAGCTGGTCGATTGCCGCTTGAGCTTCGGTGTCGTTCGGCATTTCTACAAAGCCGAACCCTTTGCTGCGCTGTGTGAATTTGTCCATTACGATCTTCGCAGAAGCTACTTCGCCGTAAGGGGTAAACAGGTTGGCTAAGTCCTGATCTTTCAGGCCCCAACTGAGGTTTCCAACGTAAATGTTCATTGTGAGAATTTTAAAAAAAATCGAAAAAAGTGTTATACAGCAAACAACGCACCAATGAACATTTAAGGAACGTTCAAGGAATGTGAGGCTGAAAAAAACACCGTTGCCTTACGAATATAAGGAAATTGAAACGGAAAAAGAATTCCCCTTTTAAAAGAAAAAAGCCGCTTCCGGAGCGGAAAGCGGCTTTTTTTGGGAGAACGATCTTATTGTTTGAGGAACTTGATTGTTTCGATGTTGCCTCTTCCGTCATTCAGCCGCAGGATATACAGGCCGGCTTTCAGCGCGGTGATGTCCACCGGCGTATGCGAAGCGCCCGTGGCCGGTGTCACCGTTTTTACGGTCCGTCCGTCCACCGTGGCAATGACGATCCGGGCGCCGGCGGCCAGTTGCCGGTGCTGTACGGTCAGGTCGTTTTTCGCCGGTATCGGGTAAACCTTCAGGCTGTTGGAAAAGCTGTTGCTGCCCGCCACGCGGATGATGCTGCTGTATTTGGAGCTTCCGTCCACATCCACGCTCTTGATCCGGTAAAAGACGGTTCCGGCGTAGGGGTTGTTATCGGTAAAGCCGTACACCGACTTGCCGGCAGCGGCAACGGAGCCAATAGCGGCAAAGTCGCGGCCGCTGGTGCTGCGTTCCACCTGGTATCCGCTCACATTGACCTCATCACCCACATCCCAGCGGATGTTCATGGAATGCCCGTTGCGGGAGGCGGCGATCCCGATGAAATTCACCGGCAGCGGACCTTCCGGAGCATCGCCGAGCGAGAAATCGTCGAAAGCGGTGAAGGCGGGCTCGAAGATCTGGTAGGTAATGTCGGCCCGGTAACGGATGTTGGAGCCGGCGGTGATGTCCACGTCGTTGATGCGGATGCAGACGGCGCCCTGGAACCCGTTGTGCGTGGGCACGGAGGGGTCTGTATAGGGGGAGGGGGTGCTGAATGCGGTAAAGGTCTGGTAGCCGGAGGTGGCCACCAGGTCGGTCACGGTTTCATCGCCGGCCGGTGTGGACACGGTGGTGAGTCGGAACAGGCGCACGAGGAACCGGTCGACATTCGGGTTGGGCACAATGTAATAGAAGCCGATATCAATCGTACCGGCCGGGTTGGGGTTCACATACGGAGGCGAGATAATGCTGATAAAGCGCGGGGTGCCGGGCGGCGCCGTGCGGTTCACGTCCATTTCGGTCCAGAGGCCGCGGGTGCCGTTATAAAAAAAAGAGCTGTCGTCCCGGTCGCCGTACAGGCTGGGCGAAGTATAGCCCCCCGTACCGTTGTTGAAGTTCTGCGTGACCACCCCGCAATTGCCGTTGTCCACCGAGCCGGAGCTCTGGGCGCCCGCCGGCAGGGCATAGAGGACAGAGGCAGCCAGGGCGGTCTTAAAAAATAACTGGTAGATCTTTTTCATAGACGCTTACTATTAATGATGAAAGAATAGAATGCAGCAGCGGCTTTCA
>DATAGL010000711.1:0-2412 GCA_036263755.1 Chitinophagaceae bacterium
CATCGTCACCCGCATGAGCATGAAAAGCCTGGAGGAGCAACTTCCGGGCGCCGGGTTCCTGCGCATTCATAAATCGTTCATCGTGGCCAAAGGCGCCATTACGGCCATCCGCAAGAACAGCCTGTTCATCGACAGCATGGAGCTGCCGGTGGGCGACAGCTATAAGGAAGCGCTCGAAGCCTTTGCCCAGCGTAAACTGTAATCCCGGATGAGCGGGATGTGCAGGGATGGCCAGGATGTTTTATTCCTGTATGGAGCAAATCCCGCAGCCGCAACTGCTTTTCTTTCCTCACGCTTTTATGCCTTCCGGCGGCTTGTTTCCTGTCCTCCGAACTCCGTTCATGCCGCCCGGCCTCCAGTGCACCACCCACGCCCTTTTTCCTCCTTCCTGGTTCGTCGACAGATTTTCTTCCTTCGTCTCATTTGAACAGTACAGGGATGACCGGCGGTTACCTTTGAGCCGTTCGCTTCAAAAACTGTTATATATGAAAAAGATTTCACTGCTGCTGGCAGTCCTGGTAAGCTCCCTCGCTCTTTTTGCCCAGATGCCCGGTATGGGTGGAGCGGGCGGCCAGCGGCAGGCGCCTCCTTCCATCGGCCGGGTGTACGGAAAGCTGGTGGACAGCACCGGCAAGCCGGTTCCCGATGCTTCGGTGGTCATCCTGCAGAACCGCATGGATACCGCCACCAAAAAAATGAAGGAAGTGCTGCTGAAAGGCGTGACGTCCCAGTCCAACGGCGACTTCAACATTGAAGGCCTGCCCATCTTCGGACAGCTGCGCCTGAGTATCTCGGCCACAGGCTTCCAGCCGTTCAGCGAAAAAGTTAGCTTTCCGATGAAAATGCCGGCCGGCGGCCCTCCTGCGGGTGGAGCCAATGGTGGCGGCATGCCCGACCTCAGCGCGATCGCTTCCAATTTTGAAAAAGACCTCGGAAAGGTTTCCCTCAAAACCGATGTCCAGCAGCTGGGCGGTGTGGTAGTGACTTCCTCCGGCAGCCGGCTTCGCATGGACATTGACAAGAAGGTATTCAACGTGGAATCGAATATGGTGTCTGTCGGCGGGACGGCCGTGGATGTCATGAAAAACGTGCCCTCCGTGAATGTGGACATCGACGGAAACGTAACCCTGCGCAATGCATCGCCCCAGATCTACATCGACGGCCGGCCTTCCACGCTTACCCTCGACCAGATCCCGGCCGATGCCATTGAGAGCGTGGAAGTGATCACGAACCCTTCGGCCAAGTACGATGCCTCCGGCGGTAATGCCGGCATTTTAAATATCGTCCTGAAGAAAAATAAAAAAACCGGATACAACGGTAACATCATGGCCGGCGTGGACAAGCGCGGCGGCATCAACGGCGGCGGCTCTTTCTCGCTGCGGCAAAACAAGGTGAACCTGTCGCTCAGTGCCTTCACCAACCAGATGCGCAACCGCAACACCGGGTCCACCGATATCCGCAACCTGCTGACCTCGCCCAACCTGCTGGTGAGCCAGGACAGCCGTAACCGCATGAAGGGCGGTTTTATGTTCGGCCGCGTGGGCGCCGACTTTTTCCTTACGAACCGCACCACCATTTCGGTAGGCGGCGTACGTGTGCGGGGAAAATTCAACCCGCGCGACTTCTTGTTTACCGACAGCGCGTACGACGGCGGTTCCTATGTTTCCTACAGCGAGCGGAATACGGAGAACGACCGTGAATTCAATGCCTACGGCGCAACGGGCGGGTTCAAATACCTGTTCCCGAAGCAGGGCCGCGAATGGACGGGAGACGTGAACTTCTTTTCGGGCCGCAACAGTTCGGAGGCCCTGTACCATACAAACATTTACAGCAACTACGGCGGTTCCAAGTCCGGTGAAATCCGGCAGCAGATCCTCGGCAGCGGCACCAACCAGTTCCTGACGATCCAGTCCGATTACGTAACCCCGATGAACGGTACCGGTAAACTGGAAGCCGGCGTCCGCGCCCAGCTGCGCGAGCTGCGCAACAGCCAGGGCAACTATTTTTACAACGCCGGCACCGGCCAGTTCCAGCTTATTCCCTCGGCCACCAGCAATTACCAGAATCAGGACAATGTGTATGCGGCCTATGCCTCGTTCAGCAACAGCATCAAGGATTTTGGTTATAAGGTCGGGCTGCGGGCCGAAAGCTCGGATTATGTAGGCGAGCTCACCGATACAAAGCAGACCTTCGAAAACAAGTACCCCATCTCCCTGTTTCCTTCGCTGTTCCTCAGCCAGAAGCTGAAGAACCGCCAGGAGGTACAGCTAAGCTATACGCGCCGGGTGAACCGCCCGTTCTTTATGCAGGTGATCCCTTTCATCGATTCCACCGACCAGCTGAACTGGAGCCGGGGCAATGCCGGACTCCGGCCGGAGTTCACCAACTCGCTGGAAGCTTCCTACTCGAAGA
>DATAGL010000712.1:0-2270 GCA_036263755.1 Chitinophagaceae bacterium
CCGGCGGGAAAAATACCTGGTACCCAATTCACTGGTCGTGTCGCGCGGCTGTCCGCATCACTGCACTTTTTGTTACAAGGACGCTTTCTTCGAGGGAGGTAAATCTTTTTATACGCAGCGGGTGGATGAAGCCCTGGCAGAAATTGAGCGGCTGCCCGGCCGGCACCTGTATTTCCTGGACGATCACCTGCTGGGGAACCAAAAGTTTGCAGCCGGACTGTTCGAAGGCATGAAGGGCATGAACCGGGTGTTCCAGGGTGCCTCCACCGTAGATGCGGTCCTGCGCGGCAACCTGATCGAGAAAGCAGCAGAAGCAGGCCTTCGGTCCGTGTTTATCGGGTTTGAAACCCTGAACGCGGAGAACCTGAAGCAGGGCAATAAGAAACAAAATCTGGGGCGCGACTACCGGGAAGCCATTCGCAGGCTTCATAGCCTGGGCATCATGATCAACGGCAGTTTCGTATTCGGGCTGGATGATGACGGGCCGGGGGTGTTCCGCCATACCGTGGACTGGGCCGTTGCGCAAAGTCTGACCACTGCCACTTTTCATGTGCTGACACCGTACCCCGGCACCCGGCTGTTTCAAAACATGGAAGCGGAGGGGCGCCTCCTGCACCGGAACTGGGACCTGTACGACACCCGGCAGGTCGTTTACCAGACCCGCGGGCTTTCCGCCGGGGCGCTGAAGAAAGGGTACGATTGGTCGTACCGGTCTTTTTACAGCTGGAGCAATATTGCCCGGGCATCGCTGGGCCACGATACCCTGAAGCACCAGCTGAAACATTTTGCCTATGCCGGTGGCTGGAAAAAGTTTGAGCCGCTCTGGAACTTCTTGATCAAGACCGAAGGCCTGAACCGGATGCTGCCCCTCCTGGAAAGCATCCTGAGCAAGGTCCGGAAGCCCGGACAGGCCGCCCCGTCGCCCTTTCCCGCCATTGCATAAAAAGCAGCTGATGAAATCAGACAGGTACTTTTCAAAACCGTAAAACCGGAAATAGGACAGGAAGAAACAACTGCCTTTGCGAACCGGCCAGGGAAAGCATACTGCAGGCAAAGAACCCGCGACCTCCCGGAGGAAAAATGAAGAATAGCCCAGGCATCAAACGAAAAACAACTCCCAACCACAACCCCCCAACTACAAACCCCAGACAAAAAATATGCATTCCTTCTCCCTTCACGCCCGCATCCGCTCGTTCCGGTACGCTTTAGCCGGGATCGGACGGGCGCTTCGTACCGAGCACAATACCTGGATCCACGGGGCGCTGACCGCAGCCGCTTTCGGCGCAGGGCTGTGGCTGCGGATTTCCGCCGGCGAGTTCGCCGCCCTTGTCTGCGTCATGGCCCTTGTATGGATGGCCGAGCTGATGAACACGGCCCTTGAAAAAGCCATGGACTTCATCACCCTGGAACGCCACCCGCAGATAAAGGCCGTAAAGGATATTGCTGCCGGTGCCGTACTGGTCAGCGCCCTGGCCGCGGCCATTGTCGGCGCCCTCATTTTTCTTCCTAAACTAATCACTTTATGATCCGCAATCTTTCGATCCGGCCGCTGGTCCGGCAGCTGTACGCCACCCGCAGCGAGGCGGAAAAGGCCCTGATCCTTTCCTGTGCCTTCAGCACCGCACTCATCACCATCCGCATCCTGTACACCGGCAGCAACTCGTTTCGCTTCCTGCTCTGGAACCTGTTCCTTGCCTTCCTGCCGTATGCGCTCTCCGGCTGGATGGCCCGGAAGCCGTCAGTGGTCACGAGCCGGTGGAAATTTACGGCCGCCTTTGCTGCCTGGTTCCTGTTCCTGCCCAACTCCTTTTACATCATCACCGACCTGTTTCACCTCGGTGGCGACGGGCCCACACCGCTCTGGTTTGATACGGCCATGATCCTTTCCTTTGCCTGGAACGGGCTGGTGCTGGGCGTGCTGAGCGTGCGCGGGATGGAAAAACTGGTGGCCATCCGCTGGAACCTGCACAGCCCCTGGCTGTTCCTGTACCCGCTGATGGGGCTCAATGCTTTTGGTATTTATATCGGCCGGTACCTGCGCTACAACAGCTGGGACGTCATCACCAACCCGTTTGCCCTCGTGCACGACCTGGCCGACATGGCCCTGCATCCGGCGCGCTATAAACCCGACTGGGGCATGATCCTTTGCTTTACCCTGCTGATGATCACTTTTTACAACACGCTCCGGCGGGTGAGCCGCGCCGTGTTCTGAACAGAAAAAAGCCGCCCGGGGGCGGCTTTTTTTATAAGGAGGCGTGCTTGTCTTAGAA
>DATAGL010000713.1:0-7845 GCA_036263755.1 Chitinophagaceae bacterium
CTTTGAAAAGACAAAACCGGCCAAACTCGTCCAGCATCCGCTTTACGACACGTTCGGAGCTCCTGTGCCGGCGACGGAAGCCCGTCAGAAGCTGGATCTGCCCCAGGACCGCCGCATCCTCCTGTTTTTTGGTTTTATCCGCAAATACAAAGGCCTTGACCTGCTCATCCGGGCCATGGCCGAGCCGGAACTGCGCCGGACCGATGCCCTGCTGCTGGTGGCCGGTGAGTTTTATGAGGAGGAAGCTCCCTACCGGGAACTCATTCGCCAGCTGGGCCTCCAGGACCGGATCATCGTACGCAGCCAGTTCATTCCCGACAGTGAAGTGCGGTATTACCTGTGTGCTGCGGATTGCGTGGTGCAGCCTTACCGGGATGCCACGCAAAGCGGCGTGACGCCCCTGGCCTACCATTTTGAAAAGCCCATGATCGTGACCAACGTCGGCGGCCTGCCCTCCCTGGTGCCGCATGAGCGTGTGGGCCTCGTCTGCGCCCCGGAACCGCCCTCTATTGCCTCGGCCATCCGCCGTTTCTACCAATTAGGCGAAGCGTTTTTTATTCCGCATCTTCGCAGCGAAAAATTGAAGTACTCCTGGAGCAAGCTGGTGGAAGCGATCCGGGAACTGGAATAAGACGGAAGGTACCGGTCTCCTGTGCATCAAACATTGCCTGAACTGCCTGACTGACCATAGGGCCTTCAACCGGGCACCTATACGTTGCAGTACCCGGTACTCCGCCAACCCTACTTCCTTTTTCGAACCGGCAACAATACGTTTGGAAATTATGATTTACAGAAGCAAAGCCCCTTTGCGGATCGGCCTGGCCGGCGGCGGCACCGATGTATCTCCCTATAGCGATTTATACGGAGGAGCTATCCTCAATGCCACCATCTCCCTTTATGCCCATGCCTCCATAGAACCACTGGAAGAAGCGGTGATTCAGCTGCAGGCCAACGACCGGGAGGAAGCGGAAATGCATCCATTCGCACCGGAATTACCCATCAACGGCAAGCTGGACCTGCTGAAAGGCGTTTATAACCGGATCCAGCAGGATTACGGCCCTTTTCAACAAGGCTTCCGTCTTTCCACTTTTGTGGATGCGCCGGCCGGATCGGGCCTGGGCACTTCTTCGACACTGGTGGTAGCAATCATCGGGGCCTTTGCCGAAATGCTGCGGCTGCCGCTGGGCGAATACGATATCGCTCACTATGCCTTTGATATAGAACGGCGCCAGCTCGGACTGGCCGGAGGCCGGCAGGACCAGTATGCCGCCACTTTCGGAGGGGTGAATTTCATGGAATTTTATACGGGCGACAAAGTGATTGTAAACCCGCTGCGGATCAAGCAGCAGTACCTGTTCGAACTGGAGCACAACCTCATACTGTACTACACTTCCACTTCCCGGGAATCGGCCCGAATCATTGAGCAGCAGCGCAAAAATGTGGTGGCGAAAAAAGAACAATCGATCGAGGCGATGCACCAGCTCAAACAGCAGTCCCAAATGATGAAGGAAGCCCTGCTGAAAGGAAAGCTTCAGGAGTTCGGCGAGATCCTTGATTTCGGTCACCAGCAAAAGCGCCGGATGGCTGAAGGCATCACCAATTCCCTGATGGAAGAGATCTACGATACGGCAAGGGCCTCCGGCGCATCCGGGGGAAAGATTTCGGGTGCGGGCGGCGGCGGCTTTATGATCTTTTATTGCCCCGGTACCACCAAGCATGGGGTCATCAAAAACCTGCAACGGTTCGGCGGGATCACCCGCTCCTATTCCTTCGTGGAACACGGATTGAAAACCTGGACCGTTTAACGGAAAGAACGGTAAAAAGTGGACCTTCGCTTCATGGAACAGATCAGACAAATCATTGCCGCATCGATCTCCGTTAAACAGCAGGTACTGGAAGATGCTGGGCTGGTGGAACGTACGGCCGCCATCGCGCAGCTTATGGTAACGGCGCTGCAAAGCGGCCGGCGGATCTATTTCTGCGGGAATGGCGGCAGTGCCGCCGATGCCCAGCACCTCGCCGCAGAGTTCTCCGGCCGCTTTTATACCGACCGGAAAGCCTTACCGGCAGAAGCCCTGCACTGCAACACTTCCTACCTGACGGCAGTGGCCAACGACTACAGCTATGAAATTGTTTATGCCCGCCTCATCGACGGCATCGGACAATCGGGAGATGTACTGGTGGGATTGTCCACTTCAGGAAACTCCGCCAATGTGGTGCGGGCTTTTGAAGCGGCCCGTGAAAAAGGCATTGCCACGGTAGGCTTCACCGGGATGAGCGGAGGGGCCATGAAGCCCCTGAGCGATTTCCTGCTCAATATCCCGTCTACCGATACCCCCCGGATCCAGGAAGCCCATATGCTGCTCGGACATATAATTTGCCAGCTGGTGGAAGAAGCTTATTTCCAAACCACATCCTGATGGCACTGAACGATATGCCTTTTCATTCACACGCAACTACCTTCTTAACGGAAGTGCCCGATGCCCTTGTGCTGGCCGGTGGCTTAGGTACCCGGCTCCGTTCCGTGGTGGCTGACCTGCCCAAATGCATGGCGCCCGTGGCCGGCCGGCCGTTCCTTGCCTTCGTGATCGATGCGCTCCGCAGGCAAGGCGTCCGCCGCTTTGTATTTTCCTTGGGTTACAAGCATGAACTCATCACTGCCTACCTGGAAAAGGAATTCCCCACTTTGGAATATTCGATTGTTGTGGAACCCGAGCCCCTGGGCACGGGCGGAGCGATCAGGCTGGCCTGTTCCGCTGCCAAGACAAAAGATGTGGTGGTGGTCAACGGCGATACATTATTTGAGGTGTCCCTTGCGGCTATGATGGAGGTGCACAACACCCGGTCAGCCGATGCCACACTCGCCCTTAAGCCCATGCGGGATTTTGACCGGTACGGAGTAGTGGAGCTGGATGACACAGGAAAGATCATCCGCTTCCGCGAAAAGCAACAATACAAGGAAGGGCTGATCAACGGGGGCGTGTACCTCCTGAACCGGGAGCGGTTTTTAAACCTATCCCTGCCGGAGAAATTTTCATTTGAGAAAGAATACCTGGAAGACACCCAGTCCGGTCATCTCCTATATGGAGTGGTACAGGACGGTTATTTCATCGATATCGGTATCCCGGAGGATTTTGAAAAGGCGGGCCGCGACCTGCAGCGGCCTCCCCTGAATCTGGGGGCCATTGACTCAACCTGGAGCCTTTTTCTGGACCGCGATGGCGTACTGAACGTGGAGCGGCCGGGGCATTATATCCTGAATTGGGAAGGCTTTGTGTTTGAGGAAGGCCTGCCGGAAGTCTTTCCGCTGCTGAACCGCAAATTCGGCCGGGTCTTCGTAGTGACTAACCAGCGGGGTATTGGCCGGTCACTGATGACGGAGGAGGATTTGAAACGTATCCACAATGAGATGGTGAACGCTATTGAAGGGGCCGGTGGCCATATTGATGCCTTGTATTACTGTACCGAAGTGGACAACCGCTGTTTTGACCGGAAGCCGAATCCCGGTATGGCCTTAAAAGCACAGCGGGATTTCCCCGAACTGGACCTTAAACGTTCCGTGATGGTCGGTAACAAGCCCAGCGATATGCGCTTCGGACGGGCTGCAGGCATGTATACGGTATTCATTGCCACAACCAACCCGGATCAACCCTTTCCTCATCCGGATATTGACCTTTTCTATCCATCGCTTGCAGCATTTGCCCGGGCGCTCGAATTGGGATAATTTTTAAACTTTTTTGTCGTTCTTGCAGGAGTAAAACAGCCTCCGTGAAAAAACCGTTGTTTCTCATATTTTCCTTTTTCCTGCTGCTCTCCGGCCTATCTGCCCAGCAACTGGCGGTGGCCGACGAAAATGCCATGCGTAAAAAGGAAGACTCTCTGCAGCTGCTGGCGAAAAACCTGATCGTGGATTCCATGACCGCCAGCCGGATGCGGAACGACAGCCTTTTCGTCCGGACCCTCATCCGCAGCCTTCAGGTGAAACATTCCTTTTATTATCCGTTCGATTCGCTGAAAGGAGTATCCAAAGTATACGCACCCGACAGTACCTTCCGCATCTTTACCTGGACACTGGCCTTTGATGATTATTATGCCCGCCAGCGGGGTGCCATCCAGATGCGGACCGCCGATGGATCACTGAAGCTCATTCCCCTGCACGACGTATCCGAGTTCACCGAGGCCCCGCATGATTCGGTGCGCTCAAAAAACAACTGGATCGGCGCAGCGTATTACAATATCATCAAGACGGAACACAAAGGCAAGCCTTTCTATACCCTGTTCGGATTTGATAACCACAGCGTCCGGTCGAACAAGAAATGGATCGAAGTGCTGCATTTCGATGACCGGGGACAGGCTGTATTCGGCGGCCCCTTCTTTTCTTTTGAGCAGGATACGGCCAAGAAAAAGCGCCCGGTGCAGTACCGCTACAGCATCGAGTATAAAAAAGAAGCCAGCACCCTGGTTAATTACATAGAGGACGAAGGCATGATCCTCATCGATCACCTGGTTTCCGAAAACGATGAACCGGAAAAGCCTTATACATTTATCCCGGACGGTGATTACGAGGGATTCAAATGGCAGAACGGCAAATGGGTGCACATTGAAAAAGTATTTGATTTCAAGCTCGAGGACGGCCAGTTCCCCATGCCCGATCCGCTCCTGGACGACAAAGGGACGGTCAACGAAGAAAAGCTGAACAACCGCAACGAAAAGAACAAGACCAGGAAGAACCGTTAAAGTTCCGCTTCCCGTTTCCCTTTATTCATTTTTTCCCCCTCCATGAGGGTTAGTTTCCGGGCCAGTTCCGTGGTCCTGTGCTCCAGTTTTCTGACCTTGGCGTACAGCTTTACAATGAGAAAAAGAAAGAAGATGCTCGACAGGTAAAAGACCAGGTCGGCACCGCGTCCGACACCCAGGAAGCGGGCCAGCCGGCTGGAAGTTTCGGGAAAGAACACGAGCAGCAGGCCTCCGGAAAAGAAACAGCAAAGCAGTACCGCATCCAGTGCGGAAGAACGGACCCGCAGGTAAAAGTAAAGCCCTACAAAAATGATCCCGGCAGCCAGGATTACTTGAATCAGTGTCATCGGAATAAGCGGTTTAATAACAGATCCTGGACAATCTTGAAGCTTTGTATCCAGCTTTGACCTTTCCCCTGCGAATAACGGGAATACATTACCTGAACGGGACATTCCAGTATTTTCCGCCCCTGTTTCCGCAGCTGAACTACTATTTCCGTAGCATGCGCCATCCCGTTTTCGCGGATCCGCAACCCCGCCGCCGTCTCTCGGCGCAAAAGCCGGATACCGTTGTGGGCATCACTCAGCCACACGCCACCCGCCGCAAAATTCACGAGCCGGGCCAGCTGAAGCAATAGCCGCCTTCCGTTAGAAACGTTCGTATCCGCTCCCGGAATAAATCGGGATCCCAGCACGGCATCCGCACCGGATTCCTGCAGTAATATATACATACGCTCCAGATCAGCCGGTGCATGCTGGCCGTCAGCATCAAATGTGGCGACCCAGGCACATTCCGGAAAGCCAAGAGCGAAGGCAATGCCGGTCTGGAGAGCTGCTCCCTGACCCAGGTTGACAGGGTGGTGCAGTTCGTACACCGGAAATTGCGTCAGTAATTCCCTTGTTTCATCCGTTGACCCGTCATTGACCACCACTATGGAATAACCCAGCGGCAGCAAACCATCCAGTGTCCGGCCAAGCATGGCCGCTTCATTGTAGGCAGGCAGGATGACAAACAGGGATGACTTCACTCTTTTTTTGTTTGGCCGTTAATGCCTGGCGGTACCTCCAATAACAGGTGGGTATGCTGTACATGACCATACGGTTGATAGGACTGCAGCCAGGTGTACCGGTTAGTCCTGCTAAGGTCCAGAAAATCCTGCACACTGATCAGGTATTTGCCGGGGGCCGGTTTTGTTCCAGGCACCTGTACATCGGGATGCGTTTCCAGGTACTTGGCCGCCCAGAAGGCACCCTGCCGGTAATCCAGGTTGGAGTCGGCCAGTAGCTTATAAGCGTTCCGTTTGGGCAGCACCAATTCATTGGTGTAGGATATAAGATTCGGAAAATAATAATAGAAGGTGATCAGGGTATGCAGCGCGAGATAAACAGGTACCACCTTTTTCCATTTAAATGGACTACGCAGGTAATGAACGGCGGCCTGGCTGATGAAAAGATAACCCAGCGGCAGCAGCATCAGTACATGCCGGATCCCTACCTGCGAATTGTAAAAAAAGGAGAAATAAACGAACAGGTACCCCATGAGAAACAACAGCCACTGTTCGGTCAACGTGAAGCGCTCCCGGCACCGGATCCGGCGGAACATCCAGTACATTCCAATCAGCAGGTACGGCAACGGTGTTTTCAGGACCAATGCCACCAGGTAATAATACCAGAACCCACGCCCTTCGCGTGCGGTGCCGAGTATGTAGATCTCGCCGGAGCTTTCCGGATGGCCCCCGCCGATTTCATCAATATTCTTGGTCAGGTCGAGACCTGCCACATACGGCCGGGGCAAGGGCAGCGGCCAATCGGCAAGGATGCCCGTACTGCTTTGCAAAGCGGTAAAAAACCGGCTGCGGAACGAATAGCTGGAAAGGGAAGCTCCCGTATCCTGAAAAAAGAATCCGGCATTGAGGACCAGCAGCAGCGCCGCCAGTACGATGATAACCCTGCCTGCGGACAGCCGGACATTTGCCCGGTCTTTCCTGTTGGTTCTTATATGCAGGTAAAAGGCGCATAGCGGGAAAATAAATAACAGGTGCGTCAGCGATTGCTTCGAAAGCTGGGCAATGCCCAGGCTGGCGCCGAACAGCAGTAGATTACCTGCACTGGCCTTAAGGCTGCAGCGGTAAAAAAAATAAGCGGTCGTAAGGGTGAAAAGGGCGCTGAAGGCATCCGTTGTTACCAGGGCTCCATGTCCGTTCAGGTTCGGACAGAAAAGGAACAGGAGGAAGGCAAGGACTGCGGCGGCTTTTCCATACAGGGCATCGGCAAACCTGTAAAGAAACAGGCCGGTCAGCAGGCAGAGGGCCAGGGTAAGGTAGCGACCCCTCATGGTATCTGTGGTGCCGCCGTCATGGCGCTGCAGGCCCGGGTTCATCAACTGTTCCACCACCCGGGGCAGGGTGTTGACGGCGCTCACCGGCATCGTACTGGCATCATCAAAGGGCCGTATTTTTTCCGGCCGGCCCTGTACCCAGCGAACAGCGTAATGAAGGTGGTCTACCTCATCTCCGGTTATGGAGTTGGTAGGAATGTACAGGCATCCGTGGATGAAATATACCAGGGAACCGGCAAGGAGAAAAAGCAGTTCTTTCCGCGGCATCGGCAGCAAGATACTTCCTATTCGGGTACGGACTAGTCATCCAGCTTCAGTACGGCGAGGAAGGCTTCCTGGGGCACTTCTACGTTACCGATCTGGCGCATCCGCTTTTTACCTTCTTTTTGTTTCTCCAGCAGCTTCCGTTTCCGGCTGATGTCACCGCCGTAACACTTTGCCGTTACATCTTTACGCATGGCCGAAATGTTTTCGCGGGCCAGCACCTTGGCTCCAATCGCAGCCTGGATGGCGATCTGGAACTGCTGGCGCGGCAGCAGTTCTTTCAGCTTCTCGCAAAGCTTCCGCCCGAAATCCTGGGCGCGGCCCCGGTGGATGAGAGCACTCAGGGCATCCACTTTATCGCTGTTCAGCAGGATGTCCATCTTCACGATGTCCGCTTCACGGTAACCGATGGGCGTATAGTCGAAGGAGGCATAGCCGCGGGTCTGGCTTTTCAGCTTATCGTAGAAATCGAAAACGATCTCCGTGAGCGGCAGTTCAAAGATGAGT